>JANOTO010000052.1:0-6211 GCA_031416395.1 Rhodoferax sp.
CTGCGCCTGGAACTGGCCGCCCAGCGTGATGAAGTAGCCGACGGGCAGCGCCATGGCTGCGGTTTCGCGGCGGATATCGGCCACCACGTCGCTCAAGGCGCGCCCCTGCGCATTCGCGGAGATCACGATGCGCCTGCGGCCATCATCTCGGCTGACCTGATTCGGGCCGTCCGATTCTTCCACCGTCGCCACTTGCGCCAGCGGCACGCGCCCAGCGGGTGTGTCGATCATCATGTTGCGCAGGCCTTCAATGCCGCGTGCTGTCTCGGGCAGGCGCAGCACCAGATTGAAGCGGCGGCTGCCCTCCACAATCTGCGTGACACGCTCGCCATCAATCATCATCTGCAACTCTTGCAGCAGCTTTGACGGTGCGATGCCGCGTTGCAGCGCGCGGTCGTAGTCAATTTGAATCTTGATCTGCGGCGTCAGCACCTGTTTCTCCACTTCAAGGTCCACCACGCCGGGGATTTTTGACAACTGAATCCGCAGCGCCTCGGCCTGCCCGCGCAGCGTGTCCAGGTCGTCGCCAAACACCTTGATGGCAATCTGCGAGCGCACGCCCGACAGCATGTGGTCAATGCGATGGCTGATGGGCTGCCCAATGCCGATGGCGGCAGGCAGGCTGCTGATGCGCTGGCGAATGTCCGCGTAGATTTGCTCCACGCTGCGCTCGCTGCGTTTGAGCTTGAGGTCCAGCTCAGACACGTGCACGCCCTCGGCATGCTCATCCAGCTCGGCCCGGCCTGAGCGCCGGCCCACCATCTCCACCTCCGGCACGCCTTTGAGCGCAACTTCCGCTACCGTCGCGATGCGCGATGTCTCAGCCAGCGTGGTGCCAGGGTTGAGCCGCAAGCCCACCAGCGCCACGCCCTCGTTGAAAGGCGGCAGAAATGTAGTGGGGAAAAACGGCACCGCCGCCATCGATAACACCGCCGCAATGCCACCTGCCGCCAGCCAAGGCTTGGGCACGTTAAGCACCTTTTGCAGCATCTTGGCGTAGCTGGCCTTCACCCACAGTTGCACGCGCGTGTCGCCATGGTCGAGCGACTTCATCCTGGGCAGCAGGTAGTAGGCCATCACCGGTGTCAGCGTGACCGATACCAACATCGACGCCAGCAGCGACACGATGTAGGCCACCGCCAGCGGCTGCATCAGCCGGCCTTCTACGCCCGGCAAAAAGAACAGTGGCAGCAGCACCAGCACGATGATCACGGTGGCGATGACGATGGCCGACCTGACTTCCAACGTCGCCCTCGCAATCAACTCAAGCGGCCCCATGCGGCCGGTCGGGTGCTGCTTGCGATCCTCCTTGAGCCGGCGAAGCACGTTCTCCACGCCGACCACCGCGTCATCCACCAGGCCACCAATCGCAATCGTCAGCCCGCCCAAGGTCATGGTGTTGATGGAGAAGCCGAAGTACTTGAAGGTCAACACTGTGATCATCACCGACATGGGGATGGCCGCCAGTGAGATCAGCGTGGTGCGGATATTTAGCAAGAAAAAATACAGCACCACCGCCACCACGGCAGCCGCCGCCATCAGCTTGCCGCGCAGGGTGTTGACCGACGACTCGATGAAGGTCGCCTGGCGCATCGTGACTTGCGGTTCGCCCATACCGGGGGGCAGCCCCTTCTTCAATTGGGCCAGTGCTGCTTCGATACTCTGCGTCAGTTTTACCGTGTCTGCATCGGGCTGCTTTTGAATGCCCAAGATCACGGCGGGCTGGCCATTCAGGCCCGCATCACCGCGCTTGATGGCCGGTGCAAATACCACAGACGCCACTTCGCTGAGCTGGATCGCCCGTGTGCCCTTCCACATCACTGGCAGGCGCTGCAGGTCTTCAATGCGCGTGGTGCGGCCAATGTTGCGAATCAAGTACTCGCGGGAGTTCAGCTCCAAAAAGCCGCCGCTGGTGTTGGCCGAGTAGTTTTTAAGCGCGCTCTGCAGCGACTCCAGCGGCACCCCGAGTGCGGCCATGCGCGCCGTGTCCGGCTGCACCTGGTACTGACGTACTTCACCACCAATCGGCACCACCTGCGCCACGCCCGGCAACGTGAGCAGGCGCGGGCGAATGACAAAGTCGGCGTACTCCCGTACCGCCATGGGCGTGATTTTTTGGGTGTCAATCGGCAGCGCCAGCAGCATGATCTCGCCCATGATGGAGCTGATTGGCCCCATGCCGACGTGCTCAACCCCCTGCGGCAGTTGCTCGCGCGCGGCGGACAGCCGCTCACCGACCATCTGGCGGGCACGGAAGATGTCGGTGTTCCAGTTGAAGGTCACGTACACAAACGACAGCCCCACGCTGGAGATCGAGCGAACACTTTCAACCCCTGGCATGCCGCTCATCGCGGTTTCCAGCGGTACGGTGATCAATTGCTCAACCTCCTCGGGCGCCATACCACCGGCCTCAGCCTGAATCGTCACCGTCGGTTTGTTGAGGTCTGGAAAGACATCCACTGGCATGCTCACCAGGGTGAAGGCACCGAGCACCAGCAGTAGCACCGAGAGCGCCACCACCAGCAGGCGGTTATGCAGCGAGGCGTGAATCAGTTTTTCAAACATAACGCATCGGCCTTCAGCGAACCTGGTTGACCAGCGGTGCGCCTTGCGTCACCACCCGGTCTCCCGCTTTCAATCCGCTGGTGATGGAGACGGTGGCCCCATCCAGCGCAATCTGGTTGACCGTGCGTGCCTCAAACTGTTCAGCCCCGGTGTGAACCCACACCATGTCCAGGTTGCTCTGATTTTTGACAATCGCCCCGGCAGGCAAAGCAAATCCCTTAACCTGGTCTTTCATCTGTATCAGCACTTTGACGGGCTGGTTCACAGCCAATGACGAACTTTGCCCGCCCGCTATCGCACGGAACTGAAGCGGAATCGCCCCTTCACGCAAAGTACGGCCCGCACCGCTGAACTCCAGGGGAATGCTGATGCCCGCCGCCGGGCTCGCACTGGCCGCACCGGCTGTGGTGGCCATGCTGCTCAGCAGCGCCGCATCAAACGCGCTGGCTTCAATCTTCAGGCGCGTGGGGTCGATGATCTCGAACAGCAACTCCCGCGCATCGACCACTTGGCCGAGCGTGACGTGCGTTGCTGCGATCACACCGGTGACTGGCGCTGTCAAGCTTTCAGTGGCGGACACGCCTGCACCGACAGCGGCCAGGCGCTGCTCTAGCGTGCGCGCTTCGCTCTTGACGGCTTCAATTTCTTTGGCGGGCACCGTGCCTTCGAGTTGACTCAAACGCACCACGCGCTGGCGTGCCTGCTCCAAATTGCCACGCAGCTCGGCTCCTTGGGCGATTTGGTTCGCACGCTCTACGGCGCTGGACGATGCGCGCACCACGGCCAGCATTTCACCCTTACGCACAAGTTGCCCCAATTGCGGCAGTCCGCGCGGCCCGGCTTCCACGCGGCCCGCGTTGGTGGGTTGCACGCGCCCGGCTGCGTTGGGGTCGGCAATCACGCGGCCCGTCAGTTCAATCGTTTTGGGCAGTGATTTTTCTTGCGCCAGCAGGGTGCGTACGCCAAGCTGGCGTTGCGACATCTTGGGCAGAAACACGCTGCCATCGGGCAGGCGCTTGGGCGCGTCGCCCGAGGCGGCAGCCGTGCCCTCGCCATGGTCGTGGCCTTCGCCAGCCCAACTGGGGTTGACGACAAAGATGCTGGTTGCCAGTACGCACGCGACGATGCTGAAGTAAGTTCTGATGTTTTTCATGTCGGTTCTCCGGGGTTCAAATGCGCACGCGGCGACGGCGCCATATGGAGAAGGCGATCATCAAAACGAGCATCGACAGCGCTGCGGCTCCGGCGGGCTTGGCCCATTTCATGAGTGCGCTGGCTGACGCAGCCGAATGGCCGCGCCCTGCTTCGGGGTCAGGCACGACGAGATCGCCGGCAATCAGATCGGTGTCTTTGCCAGACACGATGGTCAGGGTGATCGGGTACGTCCCCGGCTTGCGAAAGCTCTCGGAAGGTAGGCTGTAGTCGCCATGGTCGGCGTGAAAGTCGGCAGTCTTCTTCAACGAACCCGATTCCACTTCCACCTTGGCATTGAGCACGGGTTCATTGGTGGCATAACGGTCGATGGTGATCGAAAGCTCGTTGCCCTTGAGGATGCCGACCACCTCAAACAGGCCGGAGTGCCCCTGGAAACGCGGCGACGCAACCGCAGCACCGGCGGGCGTTTTCGTCTCACCGTGGTCATGGCCTTCGCCCGCAAGCACACAAGTGCTGAAAGCCACAACGACTAAGGCAAAAAATTGCTTGCAGCCGTGCGTCAGAGGGTACTTTGACATTGATACAGATTTCGAAGAAGGTTTCATGGCAGCCATCCAAGGGATTGATGAAGTCGTGACAAGGCGCGCTGGCTTTCCACGCGGGCCCGGCCAAGTGCCAAGTCGGCTTCGAAGCGTTCGTTTTCGGCACGCAGGCGCGTGGGCAAGTCGCTCTCACCCAGCCGGTACGACTTGGCAAACAAGGCCTGCACCTCGGCGCTGAACTTTGCGCGGGCCTGTAACGCCTCTTCGTTGGCGCGGGCGGCCAAGACATCGGCCCGTGCTGTTGCTACATCAGCGGTGACGTGGCGGATCACTGCGTCGCCCTCGGCCTCTGCCGCGTCCACCTCCGCTCGGGCAGCGGCGATGCGTGCGCCATTGCGAATGTCACCGCCCAACGGAATCTTCACCGCAACGCGCAGCGATGTCTCAGCGCTTGCTCCGAAAACACCTTGCGAAACGGTGGAGCCGATGCTCAGCTCCATCGGGTCACGACGATCCGATTCCGCCAGTTGCAAACGCGACCGCGCAGCCTGGGTCTGCGCGGCTGCGGCGGTAACGGCTGGGTGATCCGTTTTCATCGCCTCCAGGGTGATGGTCAAGCTGCCGTTGGGTGGCGCGGAGTCGGATGCGGGGTCGGCCACCGTCGCCAGCCCCGTCAGCGCCTGCCACTGGCTTTGCACGCGCGAGATTGCGGCTTGCGCCTGGACCAAACTAACGTTGGCTTGCTGCACGACTGATTGCGCTTGCAGTGAATCTACACGCGCCACATCGCCTGCACGCACGCGGCGCTCCACGTCTTGCGCCAGTGTGCCCGCCTCTGCCAGCTTGCGCGTGGCCAGGGCTTGCTCAGCGCGCGCCAAAGCCGCTTGAGAGGCAAGATCACGCAACTCGCCCGCGATTTTGAGCTTGGCGGCACTCAGTTGCCGCTCCAGCAGCGCGCGATCCGCGTCAATTTGGGAACGGCTGGCGCTGCGCATTCGAGTGTTCCAAAGGGGCACAGCCACCTCGGCCTCCAGCTCGCGCAAGCCACTGTTACCGGTGAGCATGTCGGTGCGATGCGCCAGCAGCAGGGTGGGCGGGCCAGCGGCCCAGGCATCGGTTGCGCGCACGCGGGCATCCAGCTCGTTGATGCGCTGGGGCAGCGAGCGTTGACTGGCCGCCAAAGCCCACGCGGCATCAAGCGCTTCGCGTAGTGTTGGCACTGGCTGCGCGAGCGTGTTGCCAGCACACAGCAGCGCCACAAGCGCACCAGCGGCATACCTGCGAAATGAAAAGAATGAAATCAAGGAACATCTCCGAAGTAAGAAAGTACTTCGGCAGTCCTTCACGCTGACACGTCAGCGCAATTCGGGCGAAAGGGTCACCCCGCTAAAGGACTGCCACGGCCATGGAGGCCGGGAGCCACTTCGGGCGTTCAATGTCGTTGAAGGAGATGTCTGTGGGCCGCAAAGCAAGCTGCTCGGCGATACCTGTGCCCAAGGTGGAGAAGCGAGTGGCCGCAATCTCAGCGGGCACGCCCACCGAGTGCGGGTGGCAGCAATGGGACTGCGCCGCGCAATCGGCATCCAATTCCAGCGCTTCAGTGGTCGCCGTCTCGTCCGGAGCCGCCGCGTGCGCGACCCCATTTGACAATTCAGATGCCGCATGGACTCCCGCCCAACTCCATTGAAAGAGCGACAGGAAGATGAGAAAAATACAAGCCAGCCGACGCATGGAACGCATGATATCAGCGCCTGTCGGATGCGATGCGGCCCTGACCCCAGAGGGCATCCGGGTATTGTCGGTCGCACGGATCATTGCGCTGAACACGCGACCTGCAGCGCCTTCATGGGACAGCGCAATTTTAGCCCGCCTGCATCTCAACGCACTATCAACACAGGCACCTCGCACTGTGCCAGCACCTGGGTGGCGACGGAGCCCATCACCATGTT
>JANOTO010000053.1:0-5818 GCA_031416395.1 Rhodoferax sp.
GCGCTGCGGGTGGCTTTGATGGCCTCCGCTTCCAGTTTGGCGATATGGGTTTTGGGCCATTTGGCGGGGGCCAGCAGGCCGTACCACTGGGTCATCTCAAACCCTTTATAGCCCTGCTCGGCGACAGTGGGCACGTCGGGCAATTGCGGCAGTCGCGTGGTGGTGCCGGTCGCAATGCAGCGCAGCTTGCCCGCCTTGATGAACTGCAACAGCGCGGGTGCGCCAACGGCCGAGGCTTGCAAACGACCGGAGAGCAAATCCGTCAACATCGGGCCTGTGCCACGGTACGGCACATGCACCACGAACATCTCGGACACCATCTTGAGGTATTCAAACGCCAGATGCCCTGCACTGCCGTTACCCGCCGAGCCATAGTTAAGCTGGCCCGGTTTGGATTTGGCGTAGGCCACGAGTTCTTTCAGGTTGTTTACCGGCAAGTCGGGATGCACCACGTACAGGCTGGGCACTTTGGAGACCAAGGTGATCGGCACAAATTCTTTGGCGGCATCGTAGGGCAGCTTGGCAAAGATGTAAGGGTTAACGGCCAGCGTGCCTATGTGGCCCAAGATCAGCGTATGTTCGTCGGTCGAATTGGCCACCTCTTGCATGGCAATGTTGCCTGCGGCGCCAGGCTTGTTTTCCACAAACACGTTCTGGCCAATCGTCTTGGCCATCTCGCCTGCTACCGCGCGGGCGACTATTTCGGAGCTGCCACCCGGCGCAAATGGCACCACCAAGCGCAGTGGTTTGGTGGGCCAAGACGGCTGCGCGTACGCGAGAAACGGCGACATCGCCAATCCGGCGGCACTGGTGTGGGCCATCCATTGGCGACGGCCAACATGCAGGGAATGAGCGTAGTTTTTCATGGGCATGATTTGGCAGATCGGCGAGGGGCTGGCTTCAATGGTAACGTGTACGATTGCATCGCTGCAATCAGCCCGACTGACCTCACTTTTATCGAAAGTTCCCATGGCCCACGCCGCCTTCAACTGGCAAGACCCCTTTTTGCTCGAAGCCCAACTCAGCGAGGACGAGCGCGCAGTGCGCGATGCCGCAGCGGCTTACTGCCAAGACAAACTGCTGCCACGCGTCACGCAAGCCTTTCGCGAAGGCACGACCGATATCGCCATCTTTCGCGAGATGGGTGAGCTGGGTTTGCTCGGCCCCACCATTCCCGAGGCCTATGGTGGCCCGGCGCTGAACTACGTCTGCTACGGCCTGATTGCGCGTGAAGTGGAACGCGTCGATTCGGGCTACCGCTCGATGATGAGCGTGCAGTCGTCACTCGTTATGCTGCCCATTTTTGAATTTGGCACTGAAGCGCAGCGCCAGAAATTTTTGCCCAAACTGGCTACTGGCGAATGGATTGGCTGCTTCGGTTTGACCGAACCCGATCACGGCTCCGACCCGGGCTCGATGGTCACCCGCGCGCAAAAAGTGGCGGGCGGCTACAAGTTGAGTGGTGCCAAGATGTGGATATCAAACAGCCCAATGGCCGATGTGTTTGTGGTCTGGGCCAAAGAGGTTTCGACCACTGGCCAAGTCGGCCCGATTCGCGGCTTCATCCTGGAGAAAGGCATGAAGGGCCTGAGCGCCCCGGCCATCCACAGCAAGGTGGGTTTGCGCGCTTCAGTGACCGGCGAGATTGTGATGGACGGCGTGTTTTGCCCCGAGGAAAACGCCTTCCCCGAAGTGCAGGGCTTAAAAGGCCCGTTCACCTGCCTCAACTCCGCCCGCTACGGCATCGCCTGGGGTGCCTTGGGTGCAGCCGAGGACTGCTGGTTTCGTGCGCGCCAGTACACGATGGATCGCAAACAGTTTGGCCGCCCACTGGCCGCGAACCAGCTGATCCAGAAGAAGTTGGCCGACATGCAGACTGAAATCGCGCTGGGCCTGCAAGGCTGCCTGCGCTTAGGCCGCATGAAAGACGAGGGCACGGCGTCTGTCGAAGTCACCTCGCTGTTGAAGCGCAACTCCTGCGGCAAGGCGCTGGACATTGCCCGCTTGGCGCGCGACATGATGGGCGGCAACGGCATCAGCGATGAATACGGCGTGGCCCGTCACCTGGTCAACCTGGAAGTCGTGAACACCTATGAAGGTACGCACGACATCCACGCGCTGATTTTGGGGCGCGCGCAGACCGGGATTGCCGCGTTTGCGAATTGAAAGAACTGATAAGAATATGTCAACGAAACCCGGTGCGTTAGATCACCTCAAAGTCCTCGATTTGTCCCGAGTTTTGGCGGGCCCGTATTGTGCGCAAATGCTGGCGGATTTGGGGGCGGATGTAATCAAGGTCGAGCGCCCGAATGATGGCGACGACACCCGCAAGTGGGGGCCGCCCTTTATGCCGGATGCGGATAACAACCCGACCAGCCACGCCACCTACTTCCACACCACCAACCGCAACAAACGCGCCATCACGGTGGACTTGGCCAAACCTGAAGGCCAGGCCATCATCAAGCAACTCGCGGCGCAAAGCGATATCGTGGTGGAGAACTTCAAAGTCGGCGGGCTGGCCCATTACGGGCTGGACTATGACAGTCTGAAGGTCGGCAACCCGCGCTTGATTTATTGCAGTGTCACGGGCTTTGGGCAAAACGGCCCTTATGCGCAACGCGCGGGCTACGATTTGATGATTCAGGCGATGAGCGGCATGATGAGCATCACCGGCCACGCCGATGGCACACCCGGCGGTGGCCCGATGCGGGTGGGCGTGGCGATCACAGATTTGTTCACGGGCGTGTTTGCGTGCAGCGCAATTTTGGCGGCACTGGAGGTGCGCCATCAAACCGGCAAAGGGCAGCACATCGACATGGCACTATTGGATTGCGGCATGGCGATGTTGGCAAATCAGGCGATTGGTTACCTGAACACGGGTGCGGTACCTCAGCGTCAGGGCAATACGCACCCCAGCCTGGCACCGTACCAAAACTTCCCCACACTAGACGGCCAAATGCTGCTGGCCATTGGCAATGACGGGCAGTTCAGCCGCTTCGCGCATGCGGCAGGCCAACCTGACTGGGCGAGTGATGCGCGCTTTGCGACAACCTCCGCACGCAACATTCACCGTGGCGAGTTGATTCCCGCCATGCAGGCCGTCACCCGCACCCAAACCACCGCCTACTGGATCCAATTGCTGGGCGACAAGGCCGTACCCTGCGGCCCGATCAACGATGTCGGCTTGGCCTTTGCCGACGACCAAGTCAAGGCCCGAAGCATCGCAGTGACGCAGCCAACTGTCGGCGGCGAGTTTGCGGGTTTCAATGTCGATGCCATCGCAACCATCGCCAGCCCGCTGCGCTTGCAAGACACGCCTCCCGTGCTGCGCCGTGCGCCGCCTTCGATGGGGCAGCACACCGATGAGGTGCTGGCCGAGCTTGGGTTTGATGCGGCCAAGGTGGCAGCGCTCAAAGCAGCGCACGTCGTTTGATTTGACGGGCAACCTGTAGAATCAATCTGTTGGTGCTTGCGGCGTGGTTCACATGCCGCAGTTCAACGGGAAGCAGGAAGGTTCTCAACAGAACTTCAGCCTGCGCTGCCCCCGCAACGGTCAAACGGACGGAATCGGTTCACTCCACGACGGTGAATCGGTTCCATCTCTCAAACACAACCACTGGGCGTTTTGAACACGCGCCTGGGAAGGTTTTGGGAGTTGCTCCGTCAGCCCGGATACCGGCCAACACAGCGGAAGCCTGCGCGCAAGCGTTTGCTTCCAATCCGCCCATATTCTGTCGGGGACGACGGAAAGGGTTTTGTTGACTGATGCTCCTATGAAAAAATCATTTCTTCGCGCGCGCCTTGGCGTCGTTCCGTTGGCCTGCTCGCTGGCCACTGTGTTTTCTCCGCTCGCAATGGCCCAAAGTGCGCCCGCTTCCACGGTGACCCTCAAAGACGTGGTGGTCACCGCCAGCCGCATCGCCACTCCCATCACCGACGTGATTGCCGATGTCTCCATCATTGACCGCGCGCAGCTCGACGTGGCCGGGCAATCGTCGCTGCGAGACCTGCTGGGCCAGCAGCCTGGCGTGCAGTTCACCTCGAATGGAAGTTACCGCTCCAGTACGGGCATTTTTCTGCGCGGGGCATCTTCCAGTCAAACCCTGGTGCTGATTGATGGCCTGCGAGTGGGCTCGGCCACCTCGGGCGGTGCGTCATTGGAGAACATTCCGCTGGAGCGCATTGAGCGTATCGAGATTCTGCGCGGCGCTGCCTCGGCGCTGTATGGCCCGGACGCGGTCGGCGGTGTGATCCAGATTTTCACCAGAGCGCCTGCACAAGGCCTCGCGCTCAGTGCCAACGTGGGCGTGGGCACGGACGGGCAGCAGCAGGCGGGCGCATCAGTGCGCGGCACGAACGGCATCATCGGCTACAGCCTGGGCGTATCGCATGAAAAGGCCAGTGGCATCAGCGTGATCACCAACCCTGCATCGGGCAGCTTCAATGCGGATACCGACCGTTTTGCTACTACCAGCATCGATGCCAAGCTCGTCGCCAACATCCACAAACACCACGCGTTGACGGTGAGCTTGCTGCAAAGTCAAGGCGAGTATCAATTTGACGGCACGCCGTTCCCCAACCCGCTGGGCTTGAACAAGACGACTTCTGACGCAGTTGCAAAACCGCGCCTTAACAATGCGCTATTGAAATGGGAAGCCCAGTGGTTGCCGCAGTGGAAATCGACAGTTAGCCTGGGCGCGAGTGATGATGAATCGGTCGGCGAGTATTTTCGCTTTGCTGACGGCGCTGCAGGCGGCAGCAACAAGTTCAACACCAACCGGCGGCAACTGACCTGGCAGAACGACATCACGTTGGGCAAAGACGTGCTTTCGCTGATGCTGGAGAACCGCTCCGAGGCGGTGGACAGCTCCACCGCCTATACCGTCAGCAGCCGCGATATTCGAAGCGCTTTGGTGTCGTATGCGCTGAACCGTGCCAACTGGAATGCACTGGCCGTGCTGCGCAACGATGACAACTCGCAGTTTGGCAGCTTCACCAACTGGGCGCTGTCGGGCGGCTACCGGCTCACCAACAGTTTGCGCGCTGTGGCCAGCATCGGCACCAGCTTTCAGGCACCATCGTTCAATCAGTTGTACTTTCCCAACTTCGGCAATGCGGCCCTCACGCCGCAACGCAACAGAGGCGAGGAGATTGGCCTGCGCTACAGCCAGGGCAGCCTGAACCTGGGCGCGGTGGTTTATCACAACGACATTCAGGGCTTTATCAACCCTAGCAACAATGTGCAAAGCGCGCTGGCCGTGCTGCGCGGCGTGACGCTGAGTGCGGCCACGCAGGTCGGTGCCACAAGCTACGCCGTGTCTTATGACTATGCCGACCCACGGTCCTTCTCCAGCTTTACCGCGTCGAACGATTTGCGTCTGGTACGCGTTGCCCAGAACGTGCTCAACGCACGCGTCAGCCATCGCCTCAACGACATCAATGTTTTCGGCGAGTTGAAACTGTCGAGCGACCGGGAGGACAACAACTTGGCTTTCAACGGGCGCGACGTGCTGCCAAGCTACGGCCTCTTGAACCTGGGCGTGGACTGGCGCATCCGCAAAGACGTATCGCTGCTGGCGCGCCTGAACAACGCGACCGACGCGCAGTACTCACTGGCCAACACGTACTCGACGCCGGGGCGCAATCTGTTCGTGTCGCTGGCATGGTCGATGTAGCCACTAGCGAGCTGATTCTGGGTGGCCAGAAGAGCGGCAAGTCGCGCCGGGCCGAGACGCTGGCGCGCGACTGGCTGCTTGAATCGCCCCAACACCACGCCGTGTTGATCGCCACGGCCCAGCCGTGGGACGATGAGATGCGC
>JANOTO010000054.1:0-3128 GCA_031416395.1 Rhodoferax sp.
GTCGCCCGCGTGCATGTGCAAAGCAGCCCACACACGCCCTTTGAGCACGCGTTTGTGAACGGCACTGCACTCGTCCAAGATCGGCTTGAAGGCCGCTCCGCTGAAGATGCCTGAGAGCGGCGCACGCAGTTGCGTTTTCCAGCTAGCGCGCAGGGTGTGATCTTGAAGCTGCGGGAACAGCGCATCCACGTTTTGCAGCCAGCCGAGCCACAGCGTGCGCACGTCGCCAATCAGTGCCAGCGCTTGGGTGACGCGCTCGGCCAGCAGGTCCGGCGAGGCGACTTCATTCAAGTCCTCATGCTTGCCCAATGGGAGATTACCTTTGCGCAAAAACGCCTCCAGCGCATCGCACAGTTTGAGTTTGTTTTGCAGGCTCAGCTCGATGTTGATACGCTCAATGCCATCGGTGTACTCCGCCATGCGCGGCAGCGGGATCACAACGTCTTCATTGATCTTGAAGGCGTTGGTGTGCTTGCTGATGGCCGCCGTACGCTTGCGATCGAGCCAGAATTTTTTGCGCGCCTCAGGGCTGATGGCGATAAAGCCTTCGCCGTTGCGCGAATTGGCGATGCGAACGACTTCAGATGTAGCGCGGGCCACGGCATCGGCATCATCGCCTGCAATATCGCCAAACAACACCATCTTGGGCAGGCCCGAGCTGGTGCTGACGGCGCGTTTCGATTTGGTGGCGTAACCAACGGCTTTCAAATAGCGGTCGTCCAGATGCTCCAAGCCCGCCAGCAGAATGCCCGAGCGCTTTTGCTCCGCAAACATGAAGTCTTTGATCTCAACGATGCTGGGCACTGCATTTTTCGCATCGCCAAAAAACTCCAGGCATACCGTGCGCACGTGGGTGGGCATGCGATGGACGACCCAGCGGCAACTGGTGATCAAGCCATCACAGCCTTCTTTTTGAATGCCGGGCAGGCCGCTCAAAAACTTGTCGGTCACGTCTTTGCCCAGGCCTTCTTTGCGGAAGGACTTGCCGGGGATATCTAAGCGCTCGGTTTTCTCCAGCGTCTTGCCGTCGGCCTTGAAGTATTTCAGTTCGAAGCTGGCAAGCTCGGCATCATGAATCTTGCCCATGTTGTGGTTCAGCCGCGTGACTTCGAGCCACTTTGCCTCGGGTGTCACCATGCGCCATGAGGCCAAATTGTCAAGCGCCGTGCCCCACAACACCGCCTTTTTGCCGCCCGCGTTCATCGCGACATTGCCGCCAATGCAAGACGCTTCGGCGGATGTGGGATCGACCGCAAACACAAAACCGCCGCGCTCAGCCGCATCGGCCACGCGCTGGGTGACCACACCGGCTTCGGAAAAGATGGTCGGCACGGCATCGCTCATGCCAGGCAGGGTCATCATTTCGACCTCGCTCATGGCCTCCAATTTTTCGGTGTTGATGACGGCGCTTTTCCAGGTCAATGGCACTGCGCCGCCGGTGTAACCCGTACCACCGCCACGCGGAATGATGGTGAGCCCTAACTCAATGCAACCCTTCACCAGGGCGGCCATTTCGGCTTCAGAGTCGGGGGTAAGCACAACAAACGGGTATTCCACACGCCAATCGGTCGCGTCCGTCACATGCGAGACGCGGCTTAGCGCATCGAACTTGACGTTGTCTTTGGCGGTGAGTTTGTTCAATACCCGCTGGGTTTTGCGGCGCAGCTCGGCCACTTTGACAAAAGCCTCGTCAAAGCGCTGCACCGCGCCGTCGGCAGCCGCTAAAAGCTCAGACACCAGCGCGTCACGCGTGGCATCAGCCTGCGGCGTGCGGCGCTTTTGCACTTCGCCCAGGCGGTGCTTGAGCGCATCGACCAGCAGGCGCCGGCGTTTGGGGTTGTCCAGCAGGTCGTCTTGCAAGTAGGGGTTGCGCTGCACCACCCAGATATCGCCCAGCACCTCGTACAGCATGCGGGCCGAGCGACCGGTGCGCCGCTCGCCACGCAGTTGTAACACCATCGACCACACGTTCTCGCCCAGCAGGCGGATGACAATTTCGCGGTCTGAAAACGAGGTGTAGTTGTAGGGGATCTCGCGAATACGCTCTTGATCCGTCAACGAA
Organism: Rhodoferax sp.; assembly: GCA_031416395.1. Taxonomy (GTDB): domain Bacteria; phylum Pseudomonadota; class Gammaproteobacteria; order Burkholderiales; family Burkholderiaceae_C; genus JANYCG01. Next base: position 2,063 of record JANOTO010000054.1, read on the forward strand.
CTCGTTTCAGCGGAGTCTGACAATTGGGCCATCAAGGGGAGAGGAAGGGGTGCGTTCATCAGGACTCTAGGTGACTTTTCGTGGGAGCAAGCCGAGGGGGAGCGGTTTGAATACTACCGCAGTGCAGCATTTTATCGCCCGGCAGGGCTATGTGAGGTGATGTGACGTAAACCCCAGTACCCCATGCTCATAATCCGGGTTTAATAATCGTCACGCCGCTGTCACGCAACCGTCATGCTCGGTTGTTAGGCTGCGAGATGTTTTTTTGAAAATGTTTTGACTTAGGAATTGACATGAAATTGATGAAACTAAAGTTAGCCGCAGCCGCACTGGTCGCTGCATTCGCCGTACCCGCGCAGGCTCAAACCGAAATCCAATGGTGGCACTCGATGGGGGGCGCTTTGGGCGAATGGGTGAATGACTTGGCCAAGGACTTTAACGCCAGCCAGACCGCGTACAAAGTGGTGCCCACCTTCAAGGGCAGTTACGACGAGTCCATGACTGCCGCCATCGCCGCCTTCCGCGCGGGCAACGCGCCACACATCCTGCAGGTGTTTGAAGTCGGCACCGCCACCATGATGGCCAGCAAGACCGCCATCATCCCGGTGGGCCAGGTCATGAAAAGCGCGGGTGTACCGTTTGACACCAACGCCTATGTGCCTGCTGTGGCCGGCTACTACACGGCACCCAATGGCGAAATGCTGAGCTTTCCGTTCAACAGCTCAACCACGGTGTTCCACTACAACAAAGATGCCTTCAAAGCCGCAGGGCTGGATACCGAAAAGCCGCCCACCACCTGGCCCGAGGTAGCGCTGGCCGCCGCCAAGCTTAAAGCCAGCGGCCACAAATGCCCATTCACCACCAGTTGGGTCAGTTGGACGCAGTTGGAAAGCTTCTCGGCCTGGCACAACACCGAATTCGCCACCAAGGGCAACGGCATGCGCGGCATTGACGCGCGTTTGAACTTCAACTCGCCGCTGCATGTTCGACACATTGAGAATTTGGCCAACATGTCCAAGCAGGGCCTGTTTGTCTACAAAGGCCGTGGCAATGCAGCGGATGCCAC
>JANOTO010000055.1:0-5356 GCA_031416395.1 Rhodoferax sp.
CCCGCACAAGGCGTTTGCGGCGGAGTTGAAAAAATACCCCAATGCGGTCGATGTGGTGTGGTGCCAGGACGAGCCGCAAAACCAGGGTGCCTGGTTCTTTGTGCAGCACTACATCCACGAAAACATGGCTGAAGGCCAGCGTCTGGGCTACTCGGGCCGGGCTGCATCGGCATCACCGGCAGTGGGTTACTCGCACTTGCATCAAGAGCAGCAAAAAGCGCTGGTGGACGGCGCGTTTGGAAAACTCAAGGGCTTTGTGCTCACAAAATAAGAAATTCGGAGAATCAATATGGCTATCGTAGAAGTAAAAGTACCGCAGTTGTCAGAGTCCGTGGCCGAGGCCACCCTGTTGCAATGGAAGAAAAAAGTCGGCGACGCAATCGCCATCGATGAAATTTTGATCGAGGTGGAGACTGACAAAGTCGTGCTCGAAGTGCCTGCACCGTCAGCCGGTGTGCTGGCCGAAATCGTCATGGGCGACGGCACTACCGTGCTGGCCGAGCAATTGATTGCGCGGATTGACACCGAAGGCAAAGCGGGTGCAGCTGCGCCAGGTGCCACAGTGGTGGCGGCTAGCGCACCAGCTGCCGTAGTGGCTTCGGCGCCAACAGCCAGCGCCACCATGGCCGGTGTCGCCATGCCAGCAGCCGCCAAGTTGATGGCCGATAACCAGCTCGCTGCTGGCTCAGTCCCCGGCACCGGCAAAGATGGCCGCGTCACCAAAGGCGACGTGCTGGCCGCCGTGGCGACGCCTGCCGCACCTGCACCCGTCAAACCCGCACCGGCACCTGCCGTGTCCGTGCCCGCCGCTGCCGCAGCGCTGCCGCACGTCGCCGCCAAATCCGTCTCCCTGGGCCAGCGCCCTGAGCAGCGCGTCCCCATGAGCCGCCTGCGCGCCCGCGTGGCCGAGCGCCTGCTGCAATCGCAATCCACCAACGCCATCTTGACGACCTTCAACGAAGTCAACATGGCCCCGGTGATCGAAATGCGCAAGCGCTTCCAGGAGAAGTTTGAGAAAGAGCACGGCGTCAAAATTGGTTTCATGAGCTTCTTCGTCAAGGCAGCGGTTCATGCGTTGAAGAAGTACCCCGTCATCAACGCCTCGGTCGACGGCACCGACATCGTCTACCACGGCTATTTCGACATTGGCATTGCCGTAGGCTCACCGCGAGGCCTGGTCGTGCCGATTTTGCGCAACGCCGATCAAATGAGCTTTGCCGATATCGAGAAGAAAATCGCTGAGTACGGCACCAAGGCGCGCGACGGAAAACTCGGCATTGAAGAGATGACCGGCGGCACGTTCTCCATCAGCAACGGCGGTGTCTTCGGGTCGATGCTTTCAACGCCGATCATCAACCCGCCCCAGAGCGCCATCCTAGGTGTACACGCCACCAAAGACCGCGCAGTCGTCGAAAACGGCCTTGTCGTTGTACGCCCCATGAACTATTTAGCGATGAGCTACGACCACCGAATCATCGATGGCCGCGAAGCCGTGCTGGGCCTGGTCGCAATGAAAGAAGCGCTGGAAGATCCGGCTCGGCTGTTGTTTGATATTTAACGTCAAGGCTCCCCGTTGAAATGCACTCAATACTTCCTGTCGACCCGCCAAAGACCGGACAGGATCGCAATTCTTGACCAGTGGATCGAGGAAACTATTTTGAGGCCAATTTCCGAGGTGGTTCAGGGCGATGGACGCATAAGACGCTGGGCCAAAATCAATGATGCGGACAACCGCTATTTGCGGGTGGTACTTCTAGCCGACGGTGAAACGATTCACAACGCTTTTTTTGACCGGAGTTTCAAGCCATGAAAATCAAGTATTTCCAAGACACGGATACCCTCTACATCGAGTTTCGGGGCTCTGCAATCACGGAGTCGCGTGACCTCGATGAAAACACGCTGTTGGAGTTGGATGCAAAAGGCAACGTTTGCGCCATCACGATGGAGCATGCTAAGGAGCGGGCCGATATTCCAGCATTTTCTTTTGAGCAAGTGGCGGCCTGATTTTCACTTCTGATATTCCAAATTTAAGTTCCATGACTTCAAAACAATTCGACGTCATCGTCATCGGCGCTGGCCCCGGTGGCTACATCGCGGCCATCCGCGCGGCGCAACTGGGCTTCAGCGTAGCCTGCGTTGATGAATGGAAAAACGCCAGGGGCGGGCCTGCGCCGGGTGGCACTTGCACCAATGTGGGCTGCATTCCGTCCAAGGCGTTGCTTCAAAGTTCAGAGCATTTTGAGCACGCGGGGCATCACTTTGCAGATCACGGCATTGGGTTGAAAGATCTGACGATTGACGTTGCGAAGATGCTGGGCCGCAAAGATACCGTGGTCAAGCAGAACAACGACGGCATTCTTTATTTGTTCAAGAAAAACAAGATCACGTTCTTTCATGGTCGTGGCTCGTTCGTTGCTGCCAAGGATGGTCTGTACGACATCAAGGTCGTGGGTTCTGCTGACGAGCTGATTTCGGGCAAGCACATCATCGTGGCAACCGGCTCCAACGCGCGGGCGTTGCCGGGTGCGCCGTTTGACGAAGTGAACATTCTGTCGAATGACGGCGCGCTGAACATTGGCGCGGTGCCGAAGAAGCTCGGCCTGATTGGCGCGGGCGTGATTGGCTTGGAGATGGGTTCCGTCTGGCGGCGGCTCGGTGCTGAAGTGACGGTGCTTGAAGGCTTGTCGACGTTTCTGGGTTTGGTGGACGAACAGATCGCCAAGGAAGCGAAGAAGGCGTTTGACAAGCAGGGCTTGAAGATCGAACTGGGCGTGAAGGTCGGCGAGATCAAGAGTGGCAAAAAAGGCGTTTCCATCGCGTACACGAATGCCAAAGGCGAAGCTCAGACCCTGGAAGTCGACAAGCTGATCATTTCGATTGGCCGCGTTGCCAACACCCTCGGTTTGAGTGCTGAATCAGTCGGATTGAAGCTCGACGAGCGTGGCATGATTCCTGTCGATGACGACTGCAAAACCAATCTGCCCAACGTGTGGGCGGTGGGCGACGTGGTGCGCGGCCCGATGCTGGCGCACAAGGCCGAGGAGGAGGGCGTGGCGGTGGCCGAGCGCATTGCGGGCCAGCACCCGCACGTGAACTTCAACACCGTGCCTTGGGTGATCTACACCAGCCCGGAAATTGCGTGGGTCGGTCAAACCGAGCAGCAACTCAAAGCGGCTGGCCGCGCGTACAAGGCGGGCACCTTCCCGTTCCTGGCCAACGGGCGCGCGCGCGCTTTGGGCGACACAACGGGCATGGTCAAGATGCTGGCGGATGCGACAACAGACGAAATCTTGGGCGTGCACATCGTCGGCCCGCAGGCCAGCGAGTTGATTGCCGAGTGCGTGATGGCGATGGAGTTCCGCGCCAGCAGTGAAGATATTGCCCGCATCTGCCATGCCCATCCGTCCTTGAGCGAATCGACCAAAGAGGCGGCACTGGCAGTGAGCAAGCGCACCTTGAATTTCTGAAGCTGCTGAGTGAGTGTTGATTGAGCGTTAAGCAAGCTTACGAAGCCGAGCTGAAGGCGCGCGGCTATACGGCCGACCCGGCGCAGTTGCGCGCCGTGGACGCGCTGGAGCGTTGCGCCAGCGAATGGACGGCTTTTAAATCTGCCCGCTCCAACGCACTGAAGAAGCTGATCAACCGGCCCGATATTCCGCGTGGGGTTTATCTGTATGGCGGAGTCGGGCGGGGCAAAAGCTTTTTGATGGACTGCTTTTACAACGCCGTGCCGCTGAATCGCAAAACCCGCTTGCACTTCCATGAATTCATGCGCGAAGTGCATCGGGAGCTGTCCAACTTGCAAGGCACGGTGAATCCGCTGGATGTGCTGGCCAAACAGATAGCGAAGAAATACCGCTTGATCTGCTTTGACGAGTTTCACGTGGCGGACATCACCGACGCGATGATCTTGCATCGCCTCTTGGCGGCGCTGTTTGAAAATGGCGTGGGGATGGTGACGACCTCCAACTTCAGGCCCGATGACCTGTACCCTGGCGGCATGCACCGAGACCGGATCCTGCCCGCCATTGCCCTGCTCAATGCGAACCTGGAGATCATCAATGTGGACAACGGGGTGGACTACCGACGACGCACCCTGGAGCAAGTCAAGTTCTACCACGTGCCATTGGGTGCCCAGGCGGATGCCGAGATGCGCGATGCTTTTCACAGGATTGCAGAGACTCAGGATGAAAACCCGGTGCTGCACATCGAATCACGCGAAATCCATGCGCGTCGCAAAGCCGGTGGCGTGGTGTGGTTTGATTTCAAGACACTGTGCGGTGGCCCGCGCTCGCAAAACGATTATCTTGAAATCGCGACGCAATTTCACACCGTTTTCCTCAGTGACGTGCCGCAGATGCCGCTTCGAATGGCTTCTGAAGCGCGGCGTTTCACCTGGCTGGTCGATGTGCTTTACGACCGCCGTGTGAAGCTCGTGCTCTCGGCCCAAGTGGCGCCTGAGCAGCTTTACACCGAGGGGCCGTTGGCACACGAGTTTCCGCGCACCGTGTCCCGCCTGCACGAAATGCAGTCAAAGGAATTTCTGGACTCCGAGCGGCGCGTGGTGGACACTAGCCTGACATGAAATTTGCCATTGCCTGTTGCTTAGCTTTTCTAGGCCTGTTGGGCGGGTGGGCCCAGTCACAGCCATTGATCTCACCCTCGCCGCCCTCGTATGATGCGCAGCGGGCGCGCATCGAACAGGAGCGAAGCCAAGCGCAGGCGCAATTCGATGCAGCCGCCGTGTCGTGCTACCAGCGGTTTGCCGTCAATGATTGTCTGCGAGAAGCGCGAAATATCCGGCGCGACCTTCTGGCCGATTTGCGCAAACAGTCATTGGCACTACGTGACGCCCAGGCGCGCCAAAAAGCGCAGGAGCGTTTGCAGGGACGATAGCGGATGTTAGAAGAATCTATTAATTATTAACTCGTAGGTTAATAAATTTACAAAAATACGCAATTTTTCCGTATTTATCAACAAAATTGACCTCTAGCTCCCGGATATCATACATAGATAGCTATATAATTTATAGCATCTAGATTTTGATGCAAGTGGGTCATCAAGAGTCCAGCGGCTCCAACTTCACGATCACCAGCGACAGGTTGTCACCACCGCCTTGCCCCCGTGTGCGGGCCTTCTCAATCAAGAACTCGGTCGCCTCGCGCGCCGTCAGTGTTGACAAAACAGAGCCCAGCTCGGTCGGATTGAAGTAGTGCCACACGCCATCGCTGCACGCCATCAGCACGTCGCCTGCGCGCAGCTTGGGGATGAAATGAGTGTCCAGCGGCGGGTCGCTCTCCGTGCCCAGGCAGCCCATCAGGATGTTGGACTGCGGATGCACGTTGGCTTCTTCTTC
>JANOTO010000056.1:0-8071 GCA_031416395.1 Rhodoferax sp.
GCATTTTGACCACCGCGCCAGTAGGCCACGGCCAGCAGGCGGTGCACTTCGTCAAAGCCGCTGCTCAAGGTCTGGGCACGCTCCAGCGCGTCAATGGCACGGCTGAATCGCGCCTCTTTCAAATGCTCCAAACCCAGCGCGGCCCAGTAGTACGGGTCTTGCGTGCGGCGGTTTTGCAACTGGGTTTGCACGGCTTTGGACTCGTCAAGACGACCGAGCGCCTCCAGATGCTGCTGCAATAAATGCAGCGGCACATCGGGCACGTCGCTCATCGCTATTGACTGGCGCAGCAGGCGCTCGGCATCCTCCAGCAGGCCCGCGCTGCGGTACAGCGTGGCCAAGTTGGTGTAGCTCGGGGCGTAGTTCGCGTCAGCCGCAATCGCGGCCTTGAAGTGCGCGTAGGCTTGTGGTCGCTGATTTTTGGCCAGAAATTCAGCCGCCAGGTTGTTATAAAACCGCGCGAGGATTCCGGCATCCGTCAACACTTGCCCGCGCAGCCGAGAGCCGACCTGAGGCTCAAAATCAAGCACCATGTCGGTCGAACCCAAGCGCCCTTCCAGCGTTTGCGTGGGGCCGCTGCGGCGAAACAGCACGTTGACGTGGTGGTTGTAGTAGTCCACATTGCCACGCCGGTCGATCAGCGGCGGCACCTTGACCTCTTGCAACTCGGGATCTAGATCCAACTGCCGCCCCATCGCATAGGCCAGCACGGTGAGCGAGAGGCAATCGCCCCGGCGATCCAACCAGGTCTGCTGGGCGGTCGTGGAGTGCCCTGCTGAGTAGTCAAACCTCCGCATCTCCTGGCCGTAGAGCAACTTCATCATGTGCTCGAGCTTGCGCGCATTCGAAAGTTTTTTCAGGGCCGGATCAGCCAGCTTGACCAACAGCGCGGGCTCAAGTGCGAACAGTTCCTCTTGGGTGAGAGTGACGCGCGTGGGTGACCATTCAAACAGCGCGTCGTGCCAGATCATGGTGGACGCAGGCGCTGTTACGGGGTTGGTGCTGCAACCCGCCAAGCCCGCCATCAGACAAATGCCTGCGATCGCCCGCCAGAAACATCGAGGGAATGTGTTCGTCATGCAAGCTCCAATCAAGACTGGGAAGGACGCTCAACCATCCTTCATGGTAGCCCTGATCAAGCCACCTTGCCAGCCCACGTCGACGGGTCAACCTCATCAATCTGCCACGGGTCTAAAAACTGCTTCGCGTAGATTTGGTAAACGTCTTTTTCGACAAAGATGTCAAACAGGTCTGGGTCGATGTGGCCGTTGTTTTTGAACTTGTTCATGATGCCCATCGCCTGCGAGAGCTTCATGCCCGGCTTGTAGGGTCGGTCGCTTGCGGTCAGCGCTTCAAAAATATCGGCAATGCCCATGGCGCGCGCCTGCACCGACATCTGGTCGCGCGTGAGGCCTTTAGGGTAGCCCTTGCCGTCCATGCGCTCGTGGTGGCCGCCCGCGTACTCGGGCACGCGCTTGAGGTGCTTGGGCCACGGCAGGTGCTCCAGCATCTTGATGGTGGCCACGATGTGGTGGTTGATGATGTTGCGCTCGGCCGGGGTCAGGGTGCCAGCGCGGATGGTGAGGTTCTCGACCTCGTCGGCACTTAAAAATTCGGTTTTGATCCCCTCACTGGTGCGCCATTTGTACTGTTGGCCGATCTCACGCACACGGGCCTGTGCCGCATCGCCCATGGTTTCGCTGCCCTGGTTGGCGCCGTGCAAAAAGGCGCGGTCATCATCCAGCGCATCCATCTTCTGGCGGGCATTAAGGGCGATCTGCGCTTCAGCGGCGGGGTCGGTTTGAACGCGCAGCGCGAGCTGGTCCCGCAGCGCCTCAATTTCGCGGTCGCGTTTGACCACCTCAAAGCGCGTGTCGATCAGCTCGATGCGGTCAAACAGGGTTTGCAGCTTGGTGGCTTTGTCGACCACGTGCACGGGCGTGGTGATCTTGCCGCAGTCGTGCAGGAGCCCGGCGATTTTCAGCTCGTACCGATCTCGGTCGGTCATGGTGAAGCCCGCCAGTGGGCCTTCTGTGGTGGCGTTCACCGCCTCGGCCAGCATCATCGTCAAGGCCGGCACGCGCTGGCAGTGACCGCCGGTATAGGTTGATTTTTCATCAATCGCCAGATTGATCAGGCTGATGAACGACTCAAACAGCTCTTCGAGCTGCGTCATCAAGAGCCGATTGGTCAGTGCAATCGCAGCCTGCGAGGCCATGGATTCAGCCAGGCTTTGGTCTGCGGTCGAAAACGCCACGACAGCGCCGGTGTCCGGGTGTTTCGCGTTGATCAATTGCAGCACGCCGATCACCTCGCCTTCGTGATCCTTCAGTGGCACCGCCAAAAACGACTGTGATCGGTAGCCCATGCGCTCATCAAACTTGCGCGTGCCCGAGAAGTCAAAGTTGGCCTCGGTGTAGGCATCTTTGATATTGACCGTCTGGTTGTGAATGGCGGCGTAGGCGGCCACCAGTGAATCGTTGGGCACACCCGCCGGCGTTTGCAGAGGCAGGTCAGGAAACTTGATCGCTACGCCCGAGGTGCCGCCCATGGCGATGTTCAGCGAATCGGTGCGCAGGATTTCAAAGCGCAACGCGCTCGCGTCATCGGTGACACGGTACAGCGTGCCGCCGTCTGCATGGGTGATGGTTTTGGCCGCGAGCAGAATCGATTCAAGCAGGCGGTTGATGTCGCGCTCTTTGGACAGCGACACGCCGATCTCGTTCAGCTGTTCAAGCCGCCCAAGCAGGTCATTCCGCAGGTCATTGACCGAGTCCATGAAGTTCTCCCAGGTGGCAAACTAACGTGATGTGACATCTCTTAACGTTCAGTCACATTTTCTCACGTGTGTTCGCTCACAGGGCAAGCCTGCACCGCGTTCTGTGCAAAATTACAGTTTTAGCAAAACCTTCAGCACGTTTTGCACACGCCGCGCACGCTCGGGCTCGTATCCGCCTGCCAGCACGGCTGCAGCGTCCTGCACCCAGGTTTGCGCCGGGGCCGGGTCGTTGCGTTTCGTCAACAACTGCAACTGCAACATTCGGCGCGCGGAGATGTGCTCTGCCGGTGTCGGCACTTCAGCGGCCATCTCAAGGCGCAGCAGCGGCGTACCCGTGTCCTTCGCATCATTCGGCGCTTGACCCAAGGCATTCACCCACGCGCTGCGGGTGGCGGCATTGGCGCGAGTGCCCAAGTCTTGCGCGGTGGGCACCAACGCGCCATCGCGCTTCTCCCACGCGGCGAGCAACTGCACCAGCGCTTCGCCATGCGCGCGCGAGGCCAGCTTTTTGAGCGCAAATTGCGCGTTCTCCAAGGCATCGCGCTGGGCACGGAAGGCGGCATCACCCAGGCGCGGGGCCTCGGGGCTTCGGTTGAAGTCGCGACCGTCTGCGCCGTCGCGCGGGCCGCCTGGGCCGCGAGCGTCGCGACCATCGCGCATACCGGGGCGGGCGGAGCGCTCACCTCCACGGTCTCCTCCACGGTCAGCGCCACGATCCGCGCCGCGCTCACCACCTCGGTCAGGCCGAGGGCCATCTTTTCGATCTCCAAACTTGCCGCCGCGTGATGGCGCAGCAGGCTCGGTCTTGCGCATGCCAGGGCGGTCGTCTCCGCGCACGGCCACTACCGGCTTGCGCGGCGCGGGTGGGGGCGGTGCGGGCACGACGGGCTCGGGTGTGACAGCTTGCGCCTCGGGTGGCGCATCTGCGGATGTCTCGGCCGCTGCTTCTGGCGATGCTTCCGTTGATGCGTCTGCCGATGCTGCTGGCTCTGCTGACACGGGGGCCGCCATCGCCACCGCTTGGTTATCAGCAGCACCTTGTTTTTCGGCTTGAGCTGCTTCTGTTGCAAGGACTTGCGCTTGCGCCTGGCCGCGCAGGGCAGCATCCAGCGCGCTCATCGCGCCGCGAATCGCCTGGGCATCGCCGGAGGCATTGGCTGCCTCAAGCGCTTTGGCTGCTTGCAGCACGGTGCGGTCGCGCGCACCCAAAGCAGCATCGGCCTGCTCGCGCTCGGCGGTTTTGCGGTTGAAGGCCTCATCAATCGGTTTGCGAAAGGCATCCCACAGCTTTTGCTCAAAACGGCGGTCCAGCGGCACGGCATGGGCTTCGGCCTGCCAGCGCTGTTGCAGGGATTTGACGGCATCAATCCGCATCACCGGCATGGCACCCAGCACCTTGGCCTCTTCAATCATGGCCTGGCGCTGCTCTACGCTGAGTTTTTGCAGCGCTTCCAGCGGGGCCGCAGCCTCGCCAATGGCTGCCAGCCACAGCGGCTGCATCTCGGCAAAGGCCTTTTCGCTCAAGTGGCCCGAGTCGCGCCAGCGGTCGCCAAACTGATGCAGGATGCGGTTAAAGCCCTTCCAGTCGTCGTCCAACGCCGTGGTGTTGGCGGCACCCCAGGCCTTGACTTCTTCGATCAACGCCAGGCGCTGTGCCTTGTTTTCGGCAGATTCGAGCTTGATCCTCTCCAGCCACGCTTCGACCACTTTGTAGGCTTGATTGCAGGCCTCGTCAAAGCGCTTCCACAGGCCGTGGTTGGGCACACCGCCCTGATCGGTCTGCTTCCACTGCTCGCGCAAGGTGCGCAGGTTCTCCTGCATCTTGCGTCCACCCAGCTCCTGCCCGCTCTCGCGCTTGAGCAGCCCTTCGGCCTTGGTTACCAACTCTTCGCGCAGTTGATCGGCACGCCAGCGTTGCCAGCCCTCCAGCTCGCCCGCAGCGGCCAGCGCGGCGTGGGCTTGGTTCTCCAGCTTGTCGCCAATCAAGCGACCAAATTCTTTGAGCGCACCGCGCAGCGCGTTGGCTGCCCCGGCACTGGCTTTGCCGTGGCCTTCGGATATCTCCAGCTCCAGCTTGGCCAGTACTTCGCGCACAGTGCCTTCAGCGAGGGCTTTGACTTCAGGGTCGATTTTGGGTTTGGCAGGCTTGGGCGGTGCTTCAACCGCCACGCCACGCGCGGCGCGAAGTTCATTCGCCCACTGCGGCACGGGCGGCAACGGCGCAGCAGCATCGCTGCCTGCGGCCACGGCCTGCGCCAGTGCGGCTTGAAACGCATCCCACACCACCAGCATTTGCGCACGCGAGGCATCCAGCAGGGGCGGAAACTTCACATCCACACTGCCCCAATTGGCATCTGCCTGCAACGCGGTGGCCTGGTCTTGCCAATGGCTGACATCGACACGCAAGGCCTCCCACACGGTTTGCGCATCGCGCCAGGGCTTCATCGACAGCACTTCAATGCGCTGCGCCAACAGCACCGCCGCCTCGCGCTGCACCTGCACGCGGTGCTGCAAATCTTCGATGACTTTGACGCGCTCGGCTAGTTGGCCCTTGAGCGTTAACAGCGGCTCTTTGGACAGCGGGGCACCCGCCTTGGCGGCATCGCGCTGCCAGGCCAAGGCGTCGGCGATGTTGAGCTTGGGCACCGCCAGCAGGGCCTGCGCCTTGCCAGCCCATTCTGCGGCAATGGCATCTTGACCTTTGGCGCGCTTGACTTCGTCGAGCTTCTCGCGCAGCGGCTTGGCAGCGCCTTTGTCGCGGCCACTGAGTTCTTTAAAGACTTCAGCAATCTTCTCAATGCCGGGCTCGCGGGCCAGCCACTCGCGCACCCGCGCCGCGCGCTCGCCCGAAGTGGGCGCCGTGAAGGCACCGCCCGTGAGCTCATCAAGCTGCTTGATATCGAGACTCTTGTCTTGGCTCTTGTCGTTATTTTTGGAGGATGAAGTCGTCACGGTAGGTTCGCAGTAAGTGGCTGAAATGGCAATTAGCCCGCTATTTTCGCTGCTTTTCACGGACTTTTGCTTGTCCCACTGCGCCGCATCTCAACTGAGAACTCAATTGGCAACAAGTAGCAAAATCGATGACGCCCGCATCACGCTATATTAACAATAGCTTTTTATGCAAATGATACGAGAGCTAGAGGCCTATTTTATTCATAATTATCGCGATTTTGGTGTTTTTAGTCTAAAATTAACTCACAGGTTAATTTTTAGCCTGCTGAGCCAAATCCAGCGCCAAAAACAAGAAAGCCCAGGCAGTTTGGCACGAGGCCACCCTGTCCAGGCTCGACGGCTGACACGAGAGGCCCATGCCGTCAGGGTTCGCACCGACGGAGATTGAAGTCCACCGATGCTGGAGGCAAAAGATTGCCGCCATGAATTGTCGGGGCCGCTTTATCGCGCTCACTTTGATGCAATCTCCGAGAGGGACTGGCTACTGCCGACTAAGCGCGTTCAATTAAGAACGCCATTGAAGTTTAGTCCTGCCGTCGCCGAATTTCAAGCGATTTTTACAATGGGTAACGCGGAATTTAGACAGACCTTTAAGCTGTGGATTTAGAATCTAGTCTCTATTTTATATAGATGAAAGTTATATAAAAGCGTTTAGACTCCGCTTATCCGTACTGAAAGACGTCGGACAAGCATTGCCGACACGGCATGTGATCGGCACAATCAAAACGCTGCTCCCCTCATGGAGCTACAGCAGCGGCTTGATGGCATACCAACCCAAACGAGGTTGCCCTGCACTGCCCACTGCGCCGCAGAACCAGTTCAGGACCACCTTGCGAACGAAGGAAGAGCTATGACAGCGCTATCTAGACATTTCACGCAGCAACTCGCGCAATACAGTCAATGGCTGCGCAGCACGGGCCGTCGCGCGACCCAAGGCCTCTTTGAAATCACTCAAAACGGGTTCACCCTGATCGGCTTGGCCGTGATGTTTGGTGCCATCACTCTGGCGTTTCACCCTGAAATCCGGCAAAGCGGCGAGCGCGCTTTAGGCAACTGGCTGCAAAGCCGTCAAGCCGTCGCCAGCGTGGAAGACACCGGCATGGATGCTGAATTGGACGCACGGCCAGGCGCCATCGACCGCGCCACCGCAACCGACCCCGCCAGCTTGCCCAAGCAGCAAACCGCCCTCACCTACTGGCTGAGCAAAAAGTACCGAGTGGCCCCCGAGCCCGTGGCCGCTCTGGTCGCCGAGGCGTTCAGCCTCTCGGGCCGCACCAAGCTGGAGCCGACTTTGATTTTGGCGGTGATGGCGGTCGAATCCGGCTTCAATCCATTTGCCCAAAGCCACGTGGGAGCGCAAGGCCTGATGCAGGTCATGACCCGCGTCCACAGCGACAAGTATGAGAGCTTTGGCGGCAAGCTGGCTGCGTTTGACCCCGTCACCAACCTTCGGGTGGGCGTGCGCGTGCTGCAAGAGTGCATAGCGCGTGCCGGCTCGCTGGAGGCAGGCCTGCGCTTTTATGTGGGCGCGGCCAATCTGGATGACGATGGCGGTTACGCCGCAAAAGTGCTCGCTGAGCACGGTCGACTGAAGCAGGTAGCCGCCGGGCGCGTTACTCCGTTGGCTGCGCCGCAAATCTCAACGATCTCTGCGCCCGTTGCGGCCGCTGCCAAAGCGCAAACCACCGTCAAACCTGAAAGCGCCGAAAAGTCAGACGCACTGACTGACTCCTGATCAAGCCATGCGGTAAACTTGCTACGTGCGCAACTGGCGATAGGCGTGAAGGCTTGCTATCTCGGATCCCGTAGATCAAGCCTGCCACGTCGACGTGGGACACCACTGGGGAGCGCACCGCAATGGCCAATTCTCGTGTAAGGGCCATCGCGATCAGCCGTTCGCCTGGGCAGCCCTGGAATCATTTCATTTGATTCACAGGCCATCATGTCTTTAAGGACTGCCATGTATTCACGCACTATTCTTGTTGAACAAACCGACCCCGAGCTTTTCGCTGCCATCCAGGCCGAAAACGCCCGCCAAGAGCATCACATTGAGCTGATCGCCAGCGAAAACTACGCCTCACCCGCCGTCATGGCCGCGCAAGGCAGCCAGCTCACCAACAAATACGCTGAGGGCTACCCCGGCAAGCGCTACTACGGTGGCTGCGAGCATGTGGACGTGGCCGAACAACTGGCGATCAACCGCGTCAAGCAAATCTTTGGCGCAGACTGTGCCAACGTGCAGCCCCATTGCGGCGCCTCGGCGAACGAGGCAGTCTTTCTCGCATTTCTGAAACCCGGCGACACCATCATGGGCATGAGCCTGGCCGAAGGCGGGCATTT
>JANOTO010000057.1:0-3285 GCA_031416395.1 Rhodoferax sp.
GCATTGGGTGCGGCGCTGAACAAACCGGTGCTCGGCGTGCACCATCTTGAGGGGCATTTGTTGTCCCCATTTTTGAGCACCGACCCGCCCGAATTCCCCTTTGTGGCGCTGTTGGTCAGTGGTGGGCACACCCAATTGATGCGCGTGGATGGGGTAGGGCGTTACGAATTGCTGGGTGAGACGATTGATGACGCAGCAGGCGAGGCGTTCGACAAATCCGCCAAGCTCATGGGCCTGGTCTATCCCGGCGGCCCCGCGCTGTCCAAGTTGGCGCAAAGCGGCAACCCGGCAGCCTTCAAACTACCGCGCCCCTTGCTGCACAGCGGCAACCTCGACTTTTCATTCGCAGGCCTTAAAACTGCCGTGATGATGCAGGCCAAAAAACTGGGTGATGAATTGCAAAAGCGCAAGGCGGATCTCGCCGCGTCCACCGAGGCGGCGATTGTCGATGTGCTGCTGAGAAAATCGATGAGTGCGTTGAAGCAAACTGGCCTGAATCGCCTTGTCGTTGCTGGCGGAGTCGGTGCTAACAGCCAGCTACGCCAGCAACTCAACGCCGCCTGCGCCAAACAAGCCGTGCGCGTGCACTACCCCGAGTTGGAGTTTTGCTCAGACAACGGTGCCATGATCGCGATGGCGGCTGCGATGCGGTTGCAAAGCGGGGTTCAAGCGGCGAGTACAGCCTACGCGTTTGATGTGAAGCCGCGGTGGGGGCTGGATTTGGTTTGAGTTTGAGAGACTTACCACAAATGTAGTAAAAAAGGGCCAAAATGGCCCTTTTTTAACCCCCCGGTGGCTAAATTGTGAATAAAATCGGCATCTAGCTCTCGTATCAATTGACAATAATGCTACGTATATAGTAGCTATTCGCAAGTCAAGCTCAGTGAATCGTCAACTCCGAGACGGCGCTCACCACCACCTTCTTGGCCAGTTTGAGCGTCAGCACGCCGTTGTCGAGCTTGGCTTCGCTGGCTGTCGGGTCGATGTCTTGCGGCAGCTCGTAGGCAGCTTTGTACTGGCGTGGCGCGCCTTCTTTGGAGGCGATGCGCACGACGTTGGCTTCAATGCCGATGGTGAGCTGGTCTTTGGCGATGCCGGGCACGTCAAAGGTCAATGTGAACGAAGTGTCGTCCTGCTCGAAAGACGCGCTTTTTTGGCGGCCAGTTTGAATCGCGTCATCTAGAAAGCGCTCCAGCGAGCGGCTGACGTTTGCGTTCGAGCCGTGGGCGTAACGGCGAAAGTTGGCGGGGGCAGTGGTTGCAAAAAACATGAGGAAACTCCTGATAAAGTTCGCGGCTCCCACAGTGTTCGCCGCATGCATTCAAGCTGCGCCTGTTTTCTTTTCTTTCAAGAGTTTTCCTTCCATGTTTATGTTTTTGCAGCAGGTCTTGAAAAAGACTTTGGCGGCGCTATTTGTGGGCGCTTTTTTCGTTTCATCATCCGTATCAGCCCAACCCGCGCCAGTCAAGCTGGCCCTGATTGAGGGCTTAAGCGGTGGCAACGCCAATGGCGGCGAGGCGGTGTTTCGCAACCTCGTGTGGGCCGTGGAGCTTGCCAATCAACGGGGGAACGAGCGCCGTGGTGCGCGTCCGCTGAGCTTGACCCGCCACGACAGCAAAGGCCAGGTTGAAGAAGCGTTGTCCGCCCTGCGCGCTGCGATTGACGATGGCGCGCAGATCATCCTGCAAGGCAATTCATCCGCCGTGGCCGCAGCGCTGATTGATGCCATCAACAAACACAACGAGCGCGAGCCGGGCAAGCGCGTTCTGTTTTTGAACTACTCCGCCGTTGATCCGGTGTTGACGAACGAGAAATGCAGCTTCTGGCATTTTCGTTTTGATGCGCACGCTGATATGCGGATGTCGGCGTTGATGGCGGTATTGAAAGACGACCCGGCGGTCAAATCGGTTTACCTGATCGGGCAGGATTACAGCTTTGGCCAGACGGTGCTGCGCGAGGCGCGCCGACAACTCGCGCTGGTGCGACCCGATGTGCAAATCAAGGGTGACGAGTTGCACCCGTTGTTGCGTGTGAAAGACTTCGCGCCGTATGCCGTAAAAATCAAGACCAGCGGGGCCGATGCGGTGATCACCGGCAACTTCAGCAACGATCTCACGCTGTTGGTCAAGGCGGCCAAAGAAGTTGGATTTGGTGGCAAGTTCTACACTTTTTACGGCAACGCGCTGGGTGCGCCTGCGGCCATTGGCGACGCGGGCATTGGCAAGGTGATCGCCGTCGCCGACTGGTTGCCGAATGTGCAAACCAGCCAAAGCGAGGTGTTCTACAAGGCGTTTCGCCAGCGTTACCCCAAGCCCGAAGACGATTACGTGCACATGCGCCTACAACTGATGGTGCAGGCCTTGGCGCAGGCGATTGACAAGGTAGCCGCAGCATCAAGCGAACGCGCGTTGGACGTAGTTGCCGTTGCCCGTGAACTGGCGATCACGAGCGTCACGTTTCAGGGGCAAACTGGCGCAATGCGCGCGGATGACCATCAATTTCAGCAGCCGCTGGTGGTTGGGCTGATGGGTAAGGCGGGCTCGGATGGCATCAAATTTGACGTGGAAGGCTCGGGCTACGGTTTTCGCGTCATCAAAACCCTGAGCGCCATACAGGCCAGCCAGCCGACCACGTGCGTCATGACCCCGCCAACGCTACTGCCCAAACCGGGCTATAATTGACAGGCTTTGCACACAGTAAGGCGCACGTCCAAGGCAGTTCCAGCTTTTGACGCAAGTTCGTACTCAACAGGAAATAAAATGATTCTCTCCAGCATCAAAGCCGCTGTCGTCAAAGACAACGCACGCAAAGTCGGTGATACCGGCAGCCCGGAAGTGCAAGTTGCACTGCTCACGGCTCGTATCAACGAGCTCACACCCCATTTCAAAACCCATGCCAAAGACCACCATGGTCGCCGTGGCTTGCTGCGCATGGTCAGCCGCCGCCGCAAGCTGCTTGATTATTTGAACTCCAAAGACCACGACCGCTACTCGGCGCTGATCATCAAGCTGGGTCTGCGTAAGTAAGCTTCCGTCATTGACGGCGAAATTAAGTCGGCGAAATTGACATCGACATTTGAATGACAAGCGCCTGAGTTAGCTCGCTAGCTCAGGCGCTTTTTACTTTTACTTATTTCGGACAAGGCAAAAACGGAGCGAAGCTGTGTCATTCCAGAGAAGTTTGGGCTGAATTTCTCTGGAATGGCATCGTGTTCTGTGATGTTGAATCCGGGCTCGGGCGGGGTGGCCAGCATCCCCCACATTGACCAGGAGAAGAACATGAGCA
>JANOTO010000058.1:0-2211 GCA_031416395.1 Rhodoferax sp.
TGGTACTCGGCCATGACGCGCGGGTCGTTCAGCGCGCTTTGCCAATAGGCCTGTTCTTCCTGCTTGATCGTGGCGCGCCGAGACCAGCCTTCATAGCGGGTCGCCAGATTGACTGCGCCTTGCTTGACCATGGGCGCGAAAAAGCCCAGCGCGGCGAAGGCCACGGCCCACATGATCACCCAGTTGGCCAGCAACTGGCCGTCGGCCCAACTGTCGATCACGCGGTCTGCGACGACCACCAGCGCCGCCACGACCGCCGCAGACAGCAAAGTGGCCAGGGTTTTGGCGGAATCAAAATTTTTGCCGATGTCTTTGCTGATATCGGCGACGGCACTCACCACCGCTTCGGCACGCGCGACACCGGGGTGCTCGCGGGGGTAGTCGGTTGTTACAAAACTGGTCATATGACATCCTTCCTAAAGAATCCCGCCTCAGTCAAATCGCTTAGCGGCACCCAAATATTAGGGTTTTTACGGATGTGATTCAACTTTATATTGATGATGGGTGATATTCACACTGGTGATTAATTGGCGCAATGGGACGATAATTAGGCGATGAGCGCCGTCAATTTCCGCACTTTCGACTTGAACCTGCTGCGCGTGTTTGACGAGGTCATGCAAGAGCGCAGCCTGACGCGCGCCGCCCACAATCTGGCGCTAACGCAACCCGCGGTGAGCAATGCCATGCGCCGCCTGCGCGAGACGCTGGGCGACGATCTGCTGAAGCGAAAGGGCCAGCTTCTGGAGGCCACGCCCCTGGCGCTGACGATCTGGCCAGCGGTGCGGGAGGCCTTGTCGGGCCTGCAAAGCGCGTTGGTGCCGCGTCAGTTTGATGCGGCCAGTGCCAGTAACACGTTTGTGCTGGCGATGGCCGATGCCACCGCCGCCGAGCTGATCCCCGGCCTGGTGGCGGTGATGGACAACCAAGCGCCGGGCATCTCGGTGCGGGTGGTGCCGCTGACCACACGCGACCCGCGCAAGCTGCTCGAAGAGAGCGGTGCCGACCTGGCGCTAGGCTACTTCCCTGCGGCGCTGGCCGACTTGAGCGCCCGTGCACAGGTTGGCAAAGGTGTGGCGTTTGCGCACCAGCGGCTGTATGACGGCCACTACGTTTGCGTGATGCGCCAGGGCCACCCGCTGGCCAGCGGGCCGATGACGCTCTCGCGCTTTTGCACCGCACGCCATTTGCTGGTGAGCTTTTCGGGCCGCCCGTTCGGCTTTATCGACGAGGCACTGGCCTCGCTGGGACGCAAGCGGCGCGTGGTGTTGACGGTCAACCAATTTTTCACAGCCGGGCGCGTCGTAGCCAATTCAGACCTGCTGACCGTTCTGCCCCGCCATTTTGTCGGCGTTACCGGCATTGCTGATCAGTTTGTGCTGCGCGAGCTGCCGTTTGCCGTGCCCACCGTGCATGTGGATGCGCTATGGCACCATCGATTTGAAGACGACCCCGCGCACCTGTGGCTGCGCGGGCACCTGCACGCGCTGGCGCAATCGGTGTTTGCCCAATAGTTGCCCTACACGACAACGACAACGACAACGACAACGACAACGATAGCGATAACGGTAGAAATTCAGGCGCCCGATATGCCCGTCACCCTCCAACTAATGTCCGATTTGCACCTTGAAGTGCATCCTCACTTTATGCCCACGCCATCGCCAGGGGCAGACCTGCTGGTACTGGCAGGCGACATTGGCTCTTACCAGGCGGGCTCCAAGTTGACTGATTCTGACTTCGGGCTGGCGCGGTTTTCGCCCCACAACGGCTGGCCCACGCCAGTGATCTTCGTGCCCGGCAACCACGAGTACGACACCTTGGACTTTGACGCGACCAACACGCGCCTGCGCGAAATTTGCCAACGGCTGGGCATCGTGTGGCTGGAGCGCGAGGTCATCACGCTGCGTGAATTGATCGGTCATGATGCACCGGCCATCCGTTTTGTGGGCACCACGCTATGGAGCGATTTTGACGCGCTGGCCCCCACCGAGGCGCAAGCTGCACAGCTTAAAAACCCGCTGGCGGACCAACTCAAAGCGCGCGCAAAGGCATTTTCTGCCGCCAATTTTTACCTGAAAAAGGCCTTCACCAGTCGCCACGGCTTGCCTTTTCTGGCGGAACAAGTGCGTGAACAGGCGCTGATTTGTCAAACTTGGCTGCGCGATGCGCTGAATCAACCGTTTGACGGCGCCACCGTCGCCATCACGCACTTTG
>JANOTO010000059.1:0-1729 GCA_031416395.1 Rhodoferax sp.
TTCAAGCTTTCGTAAGTCTTGCTGTCGTAGCCGGTGGAGCCGGAACTCATGTAGCTTTCGACCACGCCCGTGGCCAGCGCCGCGCTCAGCTCAGCGGCCTGAATCGTTACGGGCTGCGCACCAATCAATTCCGCAATCTTGGCAGTAGCGGGGCTGTAGGCACGCCATTTGATACCGCGCAGGTCCGCCACTGAGGAGATTTCTTTCTTGGTGTAAATGCCTTGGGGTGGCCAGGCCACGGCGTACAGCAGCTTCATGCCTTGGCCTGCCAGCAGCTTTTCGAGCGCGGGCTTTTGTGCGTCATACAGGCGGCGTGAATCGGCATACGAGGTCGCCAAAAACGGAATGCCATCAGTGCCGTACACCGGGTTCTCGTTTTCATGGTTCGCCAGCAAAATCTCGCCCAGTTGGGCCTGCCCGCTTTGCACCGCTCGCTTGATCTCATTCGCCTTGAATAGCGACGCATTGGCATGCACGGTGATTTTGAGCTTGCCCGCCGTGGCCTTGTCAACGTCATTGGCGAACGCCACCAGGTTCTCGCTGTGGAAGTTACCAGCGGCGTACGCGGCGGGTAAATCCCATTTGGTCTGGGCCGTTGCGCCAAAAGCAAGGCTCGCTGCAGCCAGGGCAAGCGAAGAAGTAAGTGCAGTCTTGAAGTTCATGAAAAGCTCCGGTGATGTGAGAGATGATGACGAATTGGTAATGCGTAAAGGATAGATGCAAAAAGCGCGCCAGTTCACCCGTATATTCCCCTGTTGAGATGCATCCAAAAATGAACCTGCGAGTTCATTTTTACGTTCAAAATCGTTTTTACCGGTAATACATGACTGAATAGTGCATCAGCATCCGAATTAATTACATTTATTGCTATTTATATAGTAGTAATTGATGTGCCATCCAAATTCGAACCATCCTGATCACCTGCGCTTCCGTCAGGACCGCACCGCCGAATAAACGGCTATATTGAGCGCCATTGCAGTTCAAGCCCTGATGGGTTCACAATGAGAAAATCAACGGTCAACGAAGCGCAAGCACCCGCCACCGAACCCGATGAGGTGTTCGACCAGGCCGCCGAGCTGTTTCGCGTGATGTCGGCTCCGATGCGGCTGAAAATCATCAGTAGCCTGTGCACGTCGGAGAAAAACGTCACGCAACTGCTGACCGAGATCAACACCACCCAGCCCAATATGTCGCAGCACCTCAACACGCTGTACCACGCGGGCGTGCTGGGCAAGCGGCGCGAGGGCGTGCAGATTTTTTACCGCATCGTGAACGACCGAGCGGCCCAAATGTGCCGTGCGGTGTGCATGCAGATTGCGATCGAGGGCGATCACTACGCCATTTGATACAGCTTTGGGCAACTGCGGGTTTGTCCCGAATGTTTACGGTCGATTGAATATTACGATCTACTTATATAAAGTTCGCTGGTGTTTTACAAGTTCTATAACGATATTGGAGTCACGATGGACAAGTCAAGTTACCGGTTTTTGGGGCCAATGTTCGCCTCGGTGCTCATCGGTGCAGCGGGTTCTGCGGGTGCGCAGACGGCAAATCCCGGCGCGGCCCTTCAGGCACGCAGCATTGCGGCATCGTGCTCGGCCTGCCACGGCACCAATGGTGCAGCCGCCCCAGGCATGGTGGCGCTGGCGGGGTACGACAAGCCCAGCATGATCAAGGCGATGGCTGATTTCAAGAGCGGCGCGCGTCCCGCCACGCTGATGCACCAGCT
>JANOTO010000060.1:0-3329 GCA_031416395.1 Rhodoferax sp.
CAATTGCTCAACCGTGGTGATGCCCTGCTGTGCATTGGTCACATCGCCCCGGATCAATTCAATCTTGCGCCCCAGGACACCTCCTGCGGCATTGACTTTGTCCGCCGCCAGTTCGTAGCCCCGCGTAACCTCGGTGCCATATAGCGCAAGGGGGCCGCTGTAAGGATTGAGTGCACCAATCTTGATCGCCTGCTGGGCCAATGCCCCTTGCGCCACGGCGGCTATCCCAACCCAAACCGCCCCTTGGATAATTCGCTTGATTACAGTCATCTCTATCTCCTAAGATTAATAATAGTCACTACCGTCGTTCCGACAAACCACCTGCGCAACGTGCAGACGTCATGCGTCGCTGCGTTTTCCCTGATTTTTCATTGAGGCTTGATCCCTGCCGAATTAGCAATCTGTCTAAATCGTTCCGTTTCACTCACTTGGAATTTACGCATTTCCACAGGACCTGGCGGCATGGGCTCGGAACCAATCTTGGCGATGAATTCCTTTGCCCCGGGTGTCGTCAGAATTTTTTGCATCGCATCAATGAGTTTGGTGCTCACGTCCTGCGGTGTCTCGGACCGGATGTACATCGAAGTCCAGGTGTAGTTCACGTAATCAGGGTAACCGCTCTCCTTGAGCGTTGGTATCTCTGGGTGATCCGCGTGACGCCGCTCGCCCGACACGGCCAGCGCCTTCAGCTTGCCGGCTTTGACCTGCGGAATGGCAGCGATCAGGTCACTCACGGCCCAGTCCAGTTGATCGCCCATTAGCGCAGTGAAAACCTCTGGCGCACCCTTGTAGGGAACGTTCACGCTTTTGGCACCGGACGCGCTGGTAAACCACTCTGCCGACAGATGGAAACCAGCCGTATAGGTGCCGACGTTAAGTTGCTGCTTTGCGCTCTTGGCGGCAGTCACCAACTCGGCGATGTTGTTGATTTTTGAATTGGGCGAGCTGATGAAGATCATCATGCCGCGTGCCAGACCCGTGAGAGGCTTGAAGTCCTTGATGCCGTCGTAGGGGAGATCCTTCACAACATGGGGATTGACTGCCATATGTGTATTGGTACCCAAGAAAATTGTGTAGCCGTCGGCGGGTGCTTGCTTGACGGCCATAGCCGCAATGACACCATTGGCCCCAGGTTTATTCTCTATAACAACCGGCTGACCGAGGGCAGTTGCAAGCGCCTCACCAAAATATCGAGCGGTGGTGTCAGACCCACTACCAGGCGACGTGGGCACGACAATTTTCAATGGCCGGATGGGGAAATTGATGCCTTGCGCTGAAACTTGCCACGTTGAACACAAAATGGCTGTAGCCGTTATGCACCTTACATAAAAAGATATCATTTTTAGTACATGTTTCACATCAACCTCATCTCTCTTTGCAGTGTCGCTGTCGCGTTTGACTGTTTCATGGGTCGCTTCATCAGGCGGGTGTGAAACGCGGCACAGCCGTGCCACCTTCATCCTCGATCACCAGACGCAGTCGCTGGTCAATCTTCAGTGTCTCGGCATCTTCCACACCCACCACATTGCTGATCAGGCGCGGACCTTCATCCAGCTCAACCACCGCAACGTTGTAGGGCAGACGGTTTGCAAACGCGGGGTGAAAAGCCACGTGATACACCACCCAGCTGATCAGCTTCGCGCCGCCAGCCGCACTGTCCCAAACGCAGTCTGCCGAGAGGCAACCGGGGCAATCGCTGCGCGGGGGCAGCCATGCGTGACCACATGAATTGCAGCGCTGGAAAGTCAAGGCACCACGCGCCAGGCCGTCCCAATACGGCGCGTTGACAGCGTCCCGCTCAGGCGCGGGAACGGGAACGGGGATTTCGACAAAGGGTTTTTCCACGATTTCGTCCTTCACCTAATGTCCAAGGATCAGTGTTGAATGGGTGTGCATGATGCCGCCCTGATTGCTGACGGCACAAGTGCGTGCGTCCTTGACTTGGTTGACAGACTCGCCACGCATTTGCCGCACCCCTTCAATCACCAGTTGTAGCCCCGGCATGCCGGTTTCAGACAACAGGCCACCAGACGTGTTGATGGGCAAATCGCCGCCAATCTCAATACGTCCGTCTTCAACAAAATGACCGCCTTCGCCTTTGGCACAAAAACCGTAGGATTCCAGCGTCATCAGCGCAGCGATGGTGAAGCAATCGTAGATTTGCGCCACGTCAATGTCCTTGGGCGACAGCCCCGCCATCTTGAAAGCGGTTTGCGCCGACATCGTGGCGGCGGTGGTTGTCAGGTCGGGGCGCAACGCAACTTCCCATGAGGTTTGCCCTTGGCCGAAGCCCAGAATCGGCACTGGCTTGGCAACACCCAGCTCTTTTGCGCGCTGCGCACTCATCACGACGACTGCAGCGGCGCCATCGGACACCAAGCAACAGTCGTCGCGGCGCAGGGGCGCAGCAATCAGCCGCGATTCGCGGTACTGATCCAGGGTGAGTGGCTTGCGCAACTGCGCGTTGGGATTGGCAGCGCCGTGTTTGCGGCAGGCCACAGCGATGGCTCCGAGCTGGTCGCTCGTGGTGCCGAATTCGCCCATGTGGCGGCGAGCAAGCATCGCGTAGCCCGCGGGCGTGCCGAACCAGCCATGAATGCCGTCATCGCCCCAGGCCTTCTCATACGCCTGGCGCGAGCCAGTAGCCGGGTTGTCAGCCAGGCAGACGAGGGCAATATCGCACTGCCCGGCGTCAATCGCCATGGCCGCATAGCCGATCATGCTGATGTTGCTGGCACCACCCTGATCCCATACGCCGCCAATGCGCGGCACGATGCCAATCGTCTCAGCCAGCTTTTGGCCGTACATCATTTCGAACTTGGAGGTTGGGAACTTGACGAACAGACCATCCACCAAACTTTTGTCAATGCCCGCGTCCGCCAGCGCCTTGCGAATCGCCTCCACATTCATCGACAGCGTGCTGCGCCCCGGCAGTTTGCCGAATGCGGTGTGGCCGATACCTGCGATCACTGCTTTGCCTTGCATCAGATCACCTCGTCTGTGGCGAGCTGGGTTAACTCGGCTTCGCTCAAGCCCAGCCATTTACCGTACACCAACTGGTTGTCACGTCCCAATTCACCGCTGGGCTTGATTGCCATCGGCTCAACCCCATCGAAGCGCAACGGGGAGTTGGGCAGGCAGACCCGACCGTACAACGGGTGCTCCACCCACTCCAGCGCGCGGCGCGCATGCATGTGCTCGTCGTTGACCACTTCATCCAAGTCACGCACTGGCGCACAGGGCACGCGGTGGCGCATCAGCAACTCGAACAGTTCTTTCTTGGCATGGGTTGACGTAAAGCCACTCACCAGGTCATCGATCTCGTCCAT
>JANOTO010000061.1:0-7939 GCA_031416395.1 Rhodoferax sp.
GCATGAGCACCGATGAAGTGGTTCTGAACGTCAAGGGTGTCTCCAAACGCTTTGGCGGCTTGCAGGCGTTGAGCGATGTCGGCATCAACATCAAACGCGGCCAGGTGTATGGGTTGATTGGCCCCAACGGCGCAGGCAAGACGACTTTCTTTAACGTGCTGACGGGCCTGTACACGCCCGACAGCGGCAGCTTCGAGCTGGCAGGCAAGCGCTACCAGCCCACGGCGGTGCATGAAGTTGCCAAGGCGGGCATCGCGCGCACCTTTCAAAACATCCGCCTGTTTGCCGAGATGACCGCGCTTGAGAACGTGATGGTGGGCCGCCACATCCGCACTCACTCGGGGTTGATTGGTGCCATCTTTCGCACCGCCAGTTTCAAGGCCGAAGAGCTGGCCATTGCCAAGCGCGCGCAAGAATTGCTGGACTATGTCGGCATCGGCAAGTTTTCCGACTACAAAGCTCGTACCCTGAGCTACGGCGACCAGCGACGTCTGGAGATCGCGCGCGCCTTGGCAACCGACCCGCAACTGATCGCGCTGGACGAGCCTGCTGCCGGCATGAACGCCACCGAGAAAGTCATGCTGCGCGAGCTGATTGACCGTATCCGAAAGGACAACCGCACCATCTTGCTGATCGAGCACGACGTGAAGCTGGTGATGGGCCTGTGCGACCGCGTTACCGTGCTCGACTACGGCAAGCAGATTGCAGAAGGCACGCCTGCGGATGTGCAGAAGAATGAAAAAGTGATTGAGGCCTATCTGGGCACCGGAGGGCATTGAAATGGCCGCAAATATGACAGCAGCTTCAACGGCAAAAATACTCCTCAAAGTCACCAACCTGAAGGTGGCGTATGGTGGCATTCAGGCCGTCAAAGGGATTGATTTCGAAGTGCGCGAGGGCGAGTTGGTTTCGCTGATCGGCTCCAACGGTGCGGGCAAGACCACCACGATGAAGGCCGTCACCGGCACCTTGCCCTTCAAAGACGGGGACATCGAGTACCTGGGCAAGAGCATCAAGGGCAAGGGTGCGTGGGACATGGTTCAGGAAGGCTTGGCCATGGTGCCCGAGGGCCGGGGCGTGTTCATGCGCATGACCATTACCGAAAACCTGCAGATGGGCGCCTACATTCGCGACGACAAGGCGGAGATTGCCAACGACATCGAGAAGATGTTCACCATCTTCCCGCGTCTGCGTGAGCGTAAAAACCAGTTGGCCGGCACCATGTCGGGCGGCGAGCAGCAAATGCTGGCGATGGGCCGCGGGCTGATGAGCCGCCCCAAGGTGCTGCTGCTGGATGAGCCGTCGATGGGGCTGTCGCCCATCATGGTGGACAAGATTTTTGAAGTGATCAAAGAGGTGGCATCGCAAGGCGTCACCATCCTGCTGGTTGAGCAAAACGCCAGTCGCGCCTTGGGCATTGCCGACCGCGGCTACGTGATGGAGTCGGGCCTGATTACCATGAGCGGTGATGCCAAGACCATGCTGAGCGACCCCAAGGTGCGGGCGGCCTACCTGGGCGAGTAGAGTGGTCCGCACTTAAAATTAACCTACAAGTTAATTTTTTGGTGTGAACCCGTTTTTTTGTCTTTTATTGAATAAAATCAGCCTCTAGCTCTCGTATAAATTGATATGTTTGCTATATATAATATAGCTATCCGATTTGCTGACGATGTCGACGCGCCAATTGCCCATTTCGGATTTTTGATTACGATAGGCGCATGACCGTCACACACCACCCCCTGCTGATCACCGTCCCCCAACTCAAGGCGCTTCAAACCAGCGGGCAGCCGTTGATGCTGTTTGATTGCAGCTTTGACTTGATGAACCCCGCTGCGGGCGAAACGGCTTACCGCGAAGCGCACATTCCTGGCGCGGTGTACGTACATCTGGATCGTGATTTGAGCGACAAATCAGGCGGCGGTGTGAACGGGGGTCGCCATCCGCTGCCATCGCGCGAAAAGTTTGCCGCTTGGCTGGGCAGTGTTGGCTTCGGCAATGAGATGCAGGCCGTGGTGTATGACCGCCAGGGCGTCAACTACGCGGGTCGCCTTTGGTGGATGCTGAAGTGGGTTGGGCACGACAACGTGGCCGTGTTGGATGGTGGTTTGCAAGTTTGGCAGGCCAACGAGGCGGTGACGGCGCAAGTGGCACCTGCACGGCTGCCCACGACCTTCAAGCTGGGTGCAGAAAATGCGCAATTGGTGATGACCAGCACCATCGAGCGCCAGTTGGGCCGCCCCACCCAGACAATTGTGGACGCGCGCGCCACACCGCGATTTCGGGGCGAGGTCGAGCCGCTGGATGCGGTCGCCGGGCACATCCCCGGCGCGCTGAACCGGCCGTTTGCGCAAAACATGGGTGCAGATGGCAAGTTCAAACCCGCAGCAGTTCTAAAAGCGGAATTTGAAGCGCTGCTGGCCGGGCGCGACCCCGCCGGTGTGATTCACCATTGCGGCAGCGGGGTCAGTGCCGTGCCCAATGTGATCGCGATGGAGCTGGCGGGCTTTGGTCCCACGGCTTTGTACGCAGGCAGCTGGAGTGAGTGGAGTGCTGACGCGTCCCGGCCCTTCGCGCAAGGGTAGAACCAATTATGGGTTGACAGTTTTGATGGCTAGTTTTGACGGACCGGATTGGGGCTATATTTCGCAATGTCAGCGAGTCAATCTTTCAATGACACCCAACAATCAGGAGACACGCCATGGCCAACCCCGTCAGTCTGACCCCCGCCGACTATCAGTTGCCCTCGTTTTACCGCTGGGAAAAGCAGCGGGCAGACAAGGTTTTCTTGACGCAGCCCCTGGGTGGAGGTGCCCTGCAGGACATCACCTGGGCGCAGGCCGGGCAGGAGGCACGGTGCATGGCCACTTGGCTTTTGGCGCAAGGCTTCCCGGCGGGCAGCAATATTGCCATTCTGGGTAAAAACAGCGCACACTGGATTCTGGCCGACCTGGCGATCTGGATGGCGGGGCATGTGTCGGTGCCGATCTACCCCACCTTCAACGCGCAGGCGCTGCGCTACATCCTCGATCACAGCGAGTCCAAAGCCTGCTTTGTCGGCAAACTGGACGACACGGACAGTTTGGCCGACGGCATCCCCAAAGGCATGCCGCTGATCGCGCTGCCACTGTCGCCAAGCGACGTCGCCACAAAATTCAAGGCGGCGACATGGGAGTCGCTGGCCGCTGCCAACGCGCCGCTGAAGGGCGAACCGATGGGCGATGTGGAGGCGATGTGCACCATCATCTATACATCGGGCACCACGGGCAATCCCAAGGGCGTGATGCACTCGTTCAAGACGATGGCCTGGGGTTTGAAGAGTGCCACCAGCAAAGGGCGTGTGACGATGAGCATGGACGACCAACTGCTGTCGTACCTGCCCTTGGCCCACGTGGCCGAGCGCATGCTGATTGAGCAGGGCGGGCTGGTCAACGGCAGCCATATCTTTTTTGCCGAATCGCTGGATACTTTTGTCAAAGACCTGGGCCGCGCACGGCCTACCGTGTTTTTCTCGGTACCGCGACTGTGGGTGAAGTTTCAGCAGGGCATCCACACCAAGTTTCCGCCCAAGAAGCTCAACTTTTTGCTGGGCCTGCCGATCATCGGTGGCGTGGTGCGGCGCAAAATTCTCAAAGGGCTGGGGCTGGACAACTGCCGCCTCGCCGCAGGCGGTGCCGCCCCCATGCCGCCCGACATGCTGCGCTGGTACCGCAATCTCGGGCTGGACTTGATCGAGGTCTATGGCATGACCGAAAACAGCGGTGTCTCCCACGGCACGCTCCCCGGTACGATGCGCCCCGGAACCGTGGGTATGCCGTATGAGGGCGTGGAGAGCCGCATCGACAAAGAGACCGGCGAGATCCAGATGCGTGCGCCTTGCCTGATGCTGGGCTACTACAAAGACCCCAAGCAAACGGCAGACACCTTCACGGCGGATGGCTGGCTGCGCACCGGTGACAAAGGCCAGATCGAAGCCGATGGCAGCTTGCGCATCACCGGGCGCGTCAAAGATATTTTCAAGAGCAGCAAGGGCAAGTACGTCGCCCCCGCGCCGATTGAGGATCTGCTGGTCAACCACCCAGACGTAGAAGCCTGCGCGGTCACCGGTGCCAATTTTGCGCAGCCGCTGGCTATCATCATGCTGTCTGCCGATGCACTGGCCAGAAGCGGCTCAGCAGAAGGCAAGACCGCCATCACCGAGTCTCTCACGGCGCATTTGAAAGCTGTTAACGCACAACTTGACGCGCATGAAAAGCTCGATTGCGTAGCCGTCGTCTCCACCACCTGGTCGCCCGAGAATGGTTTTGTGACACCCACCTTCAAGGTCAAACGGGCGCGCATTGAGGAGTCCTACAGCGCGCAGTATGAAGACTGGCTCAAAGAGCGCAAGGCAGTGGTTTGGGCGGGCAGTTGACCATTGAGAAAATTGGTCTGCTTACTGGCCTGGCTGGGGTTGTTCATCGGGTCCGCCGCCGTTGCCGCACCCGCGTTTGAGGACACCATCGCCCAACGTACCCAAGCCTGCACCACCTGCCACGGCGATCAGGGGCGCGCCGGGCCCGATGCCTACTACCCGCGCCTGGCGGGCAAGCCTGCGGGTTATCTCTACAACCAACTGATCAACCTGCGCGACGGGCGGCGGCACTACCCGCTGATGACGGGCATGTTGGCACCGCTGTCAAACGCTTATCTGATGGAGATGGCGCAATATTTTTCGGCGCTGCAAATCCCCTACTCACCACCACTGCCTGCGACGGCCAGCGCCGACGCATTACAACGCGGTCGCAGCCTCGTCAATGAGGGTGACAAAGGCCGCAACATCCCCGCATGCGCCTCGTGCCACGGTAACGCGTTGATGGGCGTATCGCCCAACATTCCGGCACTGCTGGGCCTGTCACGCGATTATTTGAACGCTCAGCTTGGCGGCTGGCAGACCGGACAGCGCAAGGCGCACGCACCCAACTGCATGGCACAAATCGCCAAAAGCATGACGGCGCAGGATGTCTCTGATATCACTGCTTGGCTGGCAGCCCAAGCGGTACCCGCCAACTCGAAACCCGCCGCTCAACCGCCCGCCGGATCGATGGATGTGAAGAGTTTGCAATGCGGCAATGCGTCTGCGGCAACGGCAGACACAACTGACCACCCATTGATGGCACCGCCAGACGGCGTTGCGCGCGGTGCCTACCTGGCCCGCGCGGGCAACTGCATGACCTGCCATACCGTGCGCGACGGCCAGTCCTACGCGGGCGGGCGCAAGATCGATACACCTTTTGGCACGTTGTACACCAGCAATCTAACTCCCGACAAGACACACGGCATCGGGAACTGGTCACCCGACGACTTTTGGCGTGCCCTTCATCAGGGAAAGTCGAAAGACGGGCGCCTGCTGTACCCCGCCTTTCCGTACACGCACTACACATATTTGACCCGCACGGACTCTGACGATTTGTATGCGTTCATGCAAAGCCTGCCGACAGCCACTACGCCGAATACGCCGCACGCGCTGCGCTGGCCGTACAGAACGCAGACCGCACTCTGGCTATGGCGCGCGATGTATTTCAAACCAGGCGACGGGAAATCCATCCTCACCACCACAAACCTGTCCAACCCATCGGCTCAATGGGCTCGCGGTGCTTACCTGGTGCAAGCGCTGGGGCATTGCAGCGCCTGCCATGCAACGCGCAATGACTTGGGTGCCAGCGTTGACAGCAGCAGCTTGGGCGGTGGCCAAATTCCGCAACAAAACTGGTATGCACCAGCGCTGAACGCCAGGAGCGAGGGCAGCATGTCCGATTGGCCCTTGGCAGACATCATGGCGCTATTCAAAACCGGCGTTTCGTCGCGCGGCTCCGCAAGCGGCCCCATGGCGCAAGTCGTGCAACACAGCACCCAGTTCCTCTCAGATGCGGATTTAACCGCCATGGCGGTTTATCTGAAGGCCTTGCCCGAGCCCAAGGAGTCTGGCTCGGCCGCCGCCACACAGGCCGCCGGGTTATCGATACCCCTGGTCGCACAAAGTGCCAAGCTCTATCAAAAGCAATGCGCACAATGCCACGGCGAGCGAGGCCAAGGCGTGCCGGGGGCCTACCCCGCCTTGACAGGTAACCGCGCCGTCACTTTGGCCAATCCAGTTAATCTTATTCAAGCTGTGATGTACGGCGGCTTTGCACCCACGACCCAGGGCAACCCGCGCCCGTACGGCATGCCGCCTTATGCGTTGGCGCTCAATGACCGTGACATGGCAGCCGTCCTCACGCACATTCGCACGGCGTGGGGCAATCGTGCGCTGCCGGTTTCAGAGCTTGAGGTCAGCCGTATTCGTGCCCTGCAAAAACCCTGACTCAAAAACCCCGACTGTTGTGAGTCCTCCAGCCCTCAAAATAGGGCGGTTGCGTAGATAATTCATCTTTTTTTGACAAGGCGCGTGATGAGATCAATCCAATTCGCGGTAACAACGTCAGTCGTGACTGTGCTCATGGCCCTGCTCGCGGGTTGTGCAGCGCCTGGCCCTGAACGCGACAAAACCTACCGCATCACTATCTTGCACACCAACGACCACCACGGCCGTTTCTGGAAAAACTCCGATGGTGAATACGGCATGGCAGCGCGCAAAACGGTGATTGATACCCTGCGTGCCGACGTTGCTGCCGGCGGTGGTTACAGCCTGCTGCTGGACGGTGGCGATGTCAACACAGGCGTGCCCGAGTCTGATTTGCAGGATGCCGTGCCGGACTTCAAAGGCATGAACCTGCTGGGCTACGACGCGATGGCGGTCGGCAACCATGAATTTGACAAACCACCCGCCGTGCTGAAAATGCAGCGCGACTTAGCCAAGTTTCCGATGCTGGCCGCCAATATTTACATCGGCGGCGAGCGCATGTTTGCGCCGTACAAAATTTTCAATGTGGGCGGCGTGCGCGTGGCGGTGATGGGCCTCACCACTGAAGACACGCAAAAGATGGCGCACCCGGACAACATGAAGAACATCGAGTTCAAGAATGCGATTGCCGAAGCAGCCAAAGTAGTACCCGAGCTGCGTAAGCAGGCTGATATCGTCATCGCAGCCACCCACATGGGTCATTATGAAAATGGTAGCCATGGATCGCAAGCGCCTGGTGATGTAGAGATGGCGCGGGCTGTCAGTGGGCTGGACTTGGTGGTCGGCGGCCACACCCAAAACCCGGCTTGCATGAAGGCCGAAAACGTCGTTGACCGCGCCTACGTGCCGGGCACCGATTGCAAACCGGAGCGCCAAAACGGCACTTGGATTGTGCAGGCCCATGAGTGGGGCAAGTACGTGGGCCGGGCTGATTTTGAGTACCGCAACGGTGATTTCAAGCTGGTGAAATATGCCTTGATCCCGGTCAATCTCAAAAAGACGGTGCGTGCGGCAGACGGCAAAACCACTAAGCAGGTGTACACCAGCGAAATTTCTGAAGACAAAGTCATGTTGGACTTGCTAACGCCCTACCAGGAATTTGGGCAGCAAAAGTTGCTGGTGAAAGTCGGCAGCATTAACGATGCGCTGAATGGCGAGCGAGATGTTGTGCGCCGCCAGCCCGCCGCACTCGCTGTGCTCATCGGCCAGGCGATGATGGACAAAACCCGAGCCAACTTTGCTGTGATGAACGCGGGCGGCGTGCGCGACACTTTGCCTGCGGGTGATTTAACCTACAAGGACGTACTGAAAATTCAGCCCTTTGGCAACACCATCGTGACCGTCGATCTCACCGGTCAGGAAGTGCTGGCCTACCTGGGTGTCGTGGCGAAAATGACCGCAGGCTCTGGCGCGTTTCCCCAGTTTTCAGGTATCAGTCTGGCAATTGACGCAGGCGCTGTGAGCAACGTTGCCATTCAAGGTGCCCCTTTGGATTTGAACAAGACCTACAAGATGGCGATCAACAATTTTGTGGCGGCGGGAGGCGACGGTTACCCCAAA
>JANOTO010000062.1:0-4214 GCA_031416395.1 Rhodoferax sp.
CCGCACGCCGCACATTCACGCCAAGATCAAGCTTGGAAATCGCGAACTGGTGACGACACAGCTTTACGTCGCCAACGACCCCGGCAATGAAAAAGACTTTCTCTGGCGGCGCATGTCGACTGAAGACCGGGCCATCGTCACCTCGCCCTACACGGCGGTGGCGGATGGCTTGCGGGCGCAGTACGCGTTGGCGGTGCGGGCGTAGCGATTCAGCGCAGGCGGTCGAGCCTGACAAACACGCACGACTGTCAGAAAATTTTACAGATCAAACGGTGCAACGCAAACAGACTGATGCTGCTGGCAAAAATAGTCAACATAATCAATGCTCTAAAAAATTGCATCAGTCTCGGCATGGTTCATGCTCGTATCGCGTTGAGGGCAGTTCGCTTGTTATTGTGGCGACAACAACCGAGTCTGCCCTGCATTTGAGTACTTCAGTTTTTCCACTTTCTGAACCCACCTAAGCTGAGGCATAGAAAACGGAAAGGGAAAATTAACCGACCTGGTCATTAAATTTGGAGGTTCCATGACTTTGCACCCCTTGATTAAACTGCGGACTTTCATTGCGGCGAGTGCCGCGTTGCTATTGGCACCAACGGCCTCGGCCGGTTTTGTGACTTTCGAGTCAGCGGGTGCCATCCCTCTTTCGATCACTTCCACGCGGGACAGCTTTCGCACGGCGGTCGGCGGCGGCACAAGTGCCGGGGACAACGGCTCTTTCGGTGGACTTCGCCGCGAGATCAACTGGGACGGTGTGCCCGACGTGCGATCAGATACATACCCCTTGCCTGCCAACTTCTTCAACGTCAATTCGCCCCGCGGGGTCGTCTTCAGCACACCAGGCACGGGATTCCTGGTAAGTGCTAATGCAAGTTCGTCAACGCCAACATTGTTCGGCTTTTCCAACGACTTTCAAGCATTCAGCGCGCAAAGGTTGTTTACCGCAGTCAATAGCAACATTACGGATGTACTTTTCTTTGTGCCCGGCACGACGATCGCGGCCACCACCAGCGCCTTTGGCGCGATCTTCGTAGATGTCGAAACCGCCGCCCTGACCAACATCCAGTTCTTCGATGAGAACAATTTGCTGATTTTCTCGCGAGACGCTTTGGTCGCGGGCAACCGGGGGTTGAGCTTCGTAGGTGCCGTTGCCAATGCCGGCGAACGCATCAGCCGGGTTCGACTGACCTCAGGCGGCAATACGATTGCGTCTAACGGTGTTCTTGGCAACCCGAATGACGACATCGTCGTGATGGACGATTTCCTTTATGCCGAACCCGCACAGTTGCAGGCCGTTCCCGAGCCATCGAGTTTGGCCCTGGTCGGGCTCGGACTGCTCGGCTGTCTGTGCAGATACCGTCAGCGTCGGCAAGGCGCTGGCGGTGCGCGGGGCTAGCTTTCAGCGCAAACCCACCGCAGCACCCGCATCCTCCAGCCCCGCCGCTATGCGCAGTGCCAGTATGGCGCATCTGCGATGCTCAGGGTTGCCGAAGGTGGTGTCGCCAGACATGACGCGCTTGGTGTAGGCCGGGCACACCAGGCTGTAAAACGCATGGGCATTCCTGGCCACCGCCAGCTCGCCAGCCCCCACGGCGGCTATCGCCAGCACCACCTGGGGTCCGGGTGAGTTCGGGGCGGCACCGGCGGCCATGCGCGCGTAGACCATGGCCTGGGCGAAGTCCTTCAATTCAAAACATGCAAGAGACCGGCAGATATCAAACAAGTATTGATTTGGGTCGCGCGGACTAAGGCGCACGGCTTGCGCCTGGTGCACCAGTGCCTCCTCGGGGTGGCCCGACCACACTTCGACAAAGGCCAGGTTGCTCCAGGCTATGGCATCGTTCGGGTTCAACTCCACGCCCCGGCGCGCCATGGTGCGCCCTTCATCGTAAAGCCCCCCCAACGTGAGCAGAAATCCCATCCAGCGGTAGGCCGGGCTGGTCACCGGATCCAGGTCAATGGCCTGCCCAGCGGCCGCCACCCCCTCTTTCCAAGGCACGCTCAAATCCTGTTCCTCAAACTGCGGCGCTCCAATGTAGCGTGCGTTCAACTCGGCGATCACCGTCAGCGCCAGTACGCTGGTCGCATCCATCGCCACAGCAGCGCGCGCCTCCACCAGCGCTTGTTGCCACAGTGCCGGGTCGTTGCGGCGAATGGCATCGTTGCTGTTTGCGTTGGCGCGCATGGCCAGGTCGTGGGCCTTCAGGTTGCCGGGGCGTAGTCGCTTGGCCAGGTTTTGCTCGGCGGCGTGGATGTGCGGAGCCATGGCACCGACGATATTTTGTGTGACTTCTTCTTGCACGTCGAACACATCTTCTAGCACGCGGTCGTACTTTTCGGCCCACAGGTGATTGCCGCTGAACGCGTCGATCAACTGCGCGGTGACGCGCACGCGGTCACCAGCGCGGCGCACACTGCCTTCGAGCACGTAGCGCACACCCAGCTCTTTTGAGATGGTGCGCACATCCACCGCCCGGCCTTTGTAGGTGAACGCGGAGTTGCGTGCGATGACAAACAGCGCCTTGAAGCGAGACAGTTCCGTGGTGATGTCCTCACTGATGGCATCGGAGAAATAGTCCTGCTGCGTGTCGCTGCTCAAATTGAGAAACGGCAGTACGGCGATGGAAGGCTTGTCGGGCAGGCTCAACTCGACCGGGTTAATGATGGAAGTGATGCCTTGCTCTTCAACCGCAGGGTCTCCCTTGCGCCGCGACTGTTCTTTGCGCCTGTTACGGGCCATGACATCGTCCGTCACCAGTGGTACAGCGGGTGGCGTATCGGTGGCAGTAACGCCTTGCGCAAGCTGCTGCACCGGCAGCATGAACTGGTAACCCCGTCCAGGTACATTGACCAGCGCCTGCGGCCCCAGCAGCCTGCGCAAGGCGGACACCTGCACGCTGAGGTTGTTTTCCGTCACCACCAGCCCCGGCCACACCCGGTCAATCAACTCATCTTTGGTGACGATACGGTGGGAGTTTTCTACCAGGCAGTGCAACAGGTCAAAAGCCCGGGCACCCGGGTTGACCACTGCGCCATCCTCCAGCAACTGACGCGCTGCGGGCAAGATTTCAAAGCGATCAAATCGGTAGCTGTGACGCAAGTTGCCCTCAACGCAAAGAGTTACAAGATCACGAATTGTGCCTTGAACTCCCTGTGCGGGGCGGCTGGCGGCTGCTAACGCGGATTGGTCAGCGTCTTGAGCTTCAAAAACGTCACCAACGTGACGCGCGGGTCGTTTTGCAGCGCGTTGTATTCGCTGGCGATGCTGCTTGCGTCCACCAGCACCGTGGCGTAATCGGTGTTGGAGAAAGAGCGCTGCATCGCTTTGCGCTCGCGGATAAAGGCCTCAAAGTCAGCACCCGGTTTGAGCCGAAATGTCAGGCCCGACTGAAAGTAGTCAATCTGCCCGCTGGCCTCGTCGCGCCCGACTTGAAAGTAGTAAGCCCAATCCGTCAGCAAAATGGCTCCTAGGAACAGAATGATCTTGCTCACGGAGTTGGTCCCTTTTCACGACTACGGGTACGGGACACTACATGCTGTAGGAAGTCAAGGTCGAGGTAAACGCTACCGCTCCACCCACGTTGGTGACACGCACTGTGATCGCACCGCCCAAACTGTCGCTATAGAAGGCATTGGTGTGAAAACCGCAGAAAAAGCGAGCTACGACACCATTTGACTTTCAACCCAACCAGCGTGCTTGACCCAAAACCAACGAGCGGATGTCGGGAAGTTTTACATCTCGGGTAGTTCGCCGTAGACAGACTTAGGCTGCAAGCAAAAATAACCAACAAAAACAAAGCTAAAAAATATCACGGTAACTACGGCATGAATCATGCTTCACTCGCGATAGGGGCCGCGCAGGTCTTGTTATGACGAGGAAGACCTTATGCATCCCTCACCAGGTTTTTGAGAATTACCACTTTTTTCCGTAGTCGCCGCAAGGTGAGTCAGAGAAAACAGGACAGTTGAATTTCTTAACTCTATTTTCTAATTCGGAGGTCTCATGCGTCACCCCTTGGTTAATTTACGCACCTTGGTTGCGGCAAGCGCCGGGTTGCTTTTGGCACCAATGACCTGGGCTGGCTTTGTGACTTTTGAGTCGACAGGTGCCCTACCTGCTGCGATCACAGCGGCGCGCGACAGCTTTCGCGTGGCAGTCGGCGGCGGCGCAATCGCCGGAGACAACGGCTCTTTCGGCGGACTTCGCCGTGAGA
>JANOTO010000063.1:0-2152 GCA_031416395.1 Rhodoferax sp.
TCAGCAAAAGCGGCTGGCGCAACTGCCTGTCCCACGGGCGAAACTGCATCGCCACGCCTTTGGAGCCATCCAGATTCGCAGCCAGCAGCGCTTTGTTGACAGATGCTGGATCGGTCTTCGGCGAGCCAGTTGCCGCAGCCACAATCGCTTTGCCCGCCATCCACGCAGCCCAGTCATAATCTGTCATGGCACGCTTGGCGGCCTTGGAAAAACGGCGGCTGACTTGCGGTGCGCCAAAGCGCTCAAACTGCGCCTGCCACGCCAGCGCCACCAGGCCACCATCGCCCACAACGGGCCGCGCCAACGCCGTGTTGTAGGGCAGGCTGCGGGCAAATTCACCATCACTATCGACCACCCACACCACGTCGTAGATCAGGCCCGTCGTCAACAGCGTCAAGTTGCCCAAGGCGCGTTCACGTGGGTCGGTTGATAGTTTGAAGGGTTTGACTGATACCGTTTTCAAGCCATAGCGCTTCATGCTGGCTTGTGCGACGGCGCTACGTATTACATCGTCGGGTGACGCGCCGTTCAGCACCAGCACATTCGTCCACTTGCGCGCGATCAACGCCTGCGCCAGCGCATCTGCGCGCATGCGGTCGCTGGGCAGCAGATGGTACAGATTGGCGGCGCACCCGGTTTCACGCAACGCATCTGCACTGGTGCCGACATTGAGCACGGGAATTTTCACAGCGCCTGCGACCGCTGCCGTCCATGCCGACGGCAGGTTCACCACGAGCAGGCTAGCCCCCGCTTTCTCGGCGGCGAGCGCGGCACTGCGGGCGGCTTCCGGGCTCGGTGCAGCTTCGATTTTCAGCTTGACGGATGATTTGTTGGCCTCCAGCTCAAACTGCGCCTCATCGACCGCCACGGCCAGCGCATCCGCCGCCGACCCACCCGGATGGCCCAGGTAAGCGCGCTCCAGCCGGGTGCGCTCCAGCCTGGCATCATCGGCGCGCTCAATCAGCGTCACATTCCACACCGCAGCCTGCGCTGCGGCGCAAACCAGCAGCAACAAAGAGCCAGCCAGAACAGGTGTCAAACGCATGAATCAGTCGCGTTAGTCAATCAGCACAGCACCGTAGGGCACACGCCCGACTGGAACGGTTTTGGTGGCTTTGGCCGATGCCACATCAATGATGGTCATGTCGTCCGACATGCCGTTGACCACGTAGAGCTGGGTTTCATCCTTGTTCAGCGTCACGTTCCACGCGCGTTTGCCCGCCAGCACCTGTTGAGTGACTTCGCGTTTGGCCACGTCGATAAAGGCGACATGATTGCCTTTGCCCAGGCCGACAAAGGCGCGCTTGCCGTCGCGCGTCATGGTGATGCCCACGGGAGTAATGTCGGCGGCTTTCGCGCCTTTGATGGCGAACTTCACCACGCCAATCACGGCCATATCCTTGGTGGAGATGATGCTCACGCTGGAGCCCAACTCATTGGTCACCCAAAGCTCAGCACCATCCGGCGTGAGCGCAAAACGTCGGGGTCGCTTGCCGGTCGGGATGTTTTTAACCACTTTTGCCGTAGCCACATCAATCACATGCACCATGCTGGCCACCTCGGAGCTGACGTATACGGTTTTGCCGTCAGCAGACACCTTCACACCTTCAGGCTCCTTGCCCACCTTGACGGTTTTGGTCACTTTCTTGGTCGCGATGTCGACAAAACTCACTTCACCCTCGTCTTCGTTCGAGACGTAAAGTGTTTTGCCATCGGGCGAGATGTCAAAGGCTTCGGGCTCGTTGCCCAGCGGGATGCGGCCCACTGATTTTCGTGTGGCGACATCGATTACGTCGGCCGTGTTGTCATCGCTGCACGCCACCAGCACCTGCTTGCGGTCCGGCGTGAGCTGCATGTGACGCGGACGCTTGCAGGTCGGGATGGTGCCTTCGACCTTCTGGTCTTTCAGGTTGACGATGGTCAGCGCATGGTCTTTCTCGCTGGAAACCAGGGCGACGGACTGGGCACCTGCCGCCAGCGACATTGCAGCGATCACGACAAACACAAGAGAACTTCTAAATCGATGCATGAACGTCATCCTTTCTTGGCAGCAGAGTTTGCAACAGGACTAGTGCGGGCGATAAACCCGGCTTCCAGCGTGGGCTGTCCAAGCGCAACAGTCACTTCAGCGGGGCTGCCCTCGGCCACAATT
>JANOTO010000064.1:0-10878 GCA_031416395.1 Rhodoferax sp.
ACATGCCCCGCCATGATGCGCTCTTTATGGCCTTGCCAGAAGGCGGCATCCAGCAGATCGGCATGGTGCTTCATGAAGACACTGCGCACGGCTGGGTTGCCCAGCAAGAAGGGGCCAAAGGTTTCTGGAAAGACATCTTTCGGGCCGACTTTGTACCAAACGTCGCCGCTCATTTCTTCCTCTTCATTGCGCGGCGGCGGAATGACGCGGAAGTTGCAGTCGGTGATGTATTCGATCTCGTCGTAATCGTAGAAAACCACTTTGCCGTGGCGCGTGATGCCAAAGTTCTTCCACAGCATGTCGCCAGGGAAAATATTCGCTGCCACCAGATCTTTGATGGCGTTACCGTACTCGACCACGCCGCGCTCAATCTGCTCGCGTGCACGCTCGGTGCTCGCAGGAACAATGGCCGACGCCGAAGCAATTGCCGTCGCACCGCCCGCGTCAAACGCTTCCTGCAAGTAGATATTCAGCGGAATCATGCGCCGCTCGATGTAGACGTGCTTGATGATGACCTCGGTGTGCCCGTCGGCATCGCGGTCGCTGATCTCCAATTGGCTCGGGGCAAATTTTTCGATCTCCGCAATCAACTCATCATCAAAGCGGTCGCGCGGAAAAGCCACTTCGCTGTACTCCAGCGTATCGGCCATGCGGCCCACCCGGTCATGCTGCTTCACCAGCAGGTACTTGCCTTTGATCTGCTCACGCGTGGTGTCTTTTTGCGGCGGGTAATAGTCTTTGATGACTTTGAAGACGTAAGGGAACGAAGGCAGATCGAACACCAGCATCACCATGCCCTTGATACCCGGTGCGATGCGAAACTTGTCAGTGGAGTGGCGCAGATGGTGCAAGAAGTCGCGGTAGAACAGCGTCTTGCCTTGCTTTTGAAGCCCCAGCGCGCTGTAAATTTCATTTCGTGGCTTGCGCGGCATCATGCTGCGCAAGAACTGAACATAGGCAGATGGAATTTCCATGTCCACCATGAAGTAGGCCCGCGCGAAGCTGAACAGCATCAGCAAATCGTCTTCACCGAACAGAGCGGCGTCGATGTTCAGCTTGTCACCTTGGTTGTAAAGAACGGGTAAGGCGAACGGAAACTCGTTGAAGCCGTTGATCAGCTTGCCCACCACATAGGCGCCCTTGTTGCGGAAGAACAGGCTGGTTAGCACTTGAATCTGGAAATTGGCGCGCAGCTTGGCGTTGATCAGTTTCTCGGTCATGGCTTGGGCAACAAATCCAGCATCTCGGGCGAGATCAACGAAGGGCACCCGCAGGTCAAAGTCTTGCACCATTTGCGCAATGACTTCGCGCAGGCTCTCCTGGGTGGGGTAATACGCGCGGTAAGTGGGGCGGGCTTCCGGTTCGCCGTTTTCAATGTACTCGGTGCTGACCGCAGGCCGCACAAAAATAAAGTCGTTGTGAAAATGCGTGCGCAGCAGGATTTTGGTGGTGACGGAATTAAAGAAGGTCTCGGCCAGCTCTGGCTGATGGTGGTTCACCAGCAGGCCGATGTAGTGCAGCTTCACCTGCTGCCAAATGTCCATCGGCTGCTTATCGGCCTTGAACTCCCGCTCCAGCCGGTTCGAGCATTCTTTCACCCGCAGGTCATAAAACTCAATGCGCTCACGCTGCGCCCTCTGCTGGCCATGCCAGTCTGCCGTCTCGAAGCGGTGCTTGGCGCGGCCCGACTCGGTGCGGAAAAGCCGATAGTGCCGATTAAAACCGTCCATCATGGCCTTCGCAATGTCATAGGCCAAAGACGAGTCAAGCCGTTGGGGAAAGATGTTGGCGTTGCTCATGGCGTGATTCGGCACGGGAAAGATTAAGTGCGCTTGGCGGATGCAATGCCCGCAATTGCTGTTTTGTAGAAACCGTCCAAACCATCATTGGCCATCACCGACAGCACCAAGTCTTTCAACAGCCCGTCATGCACCCCATAAACCCACCCGTGGATGGTGACGTTTTGACCGCGGCTCCAGGCATCCTGCATCACCGTGCTTTGGGTCACGTTGACAACCTGCTCGACGACATTCAGCTCAACAAGCGCGTCATGCCGGGCATACTCCGGGATCGCGTCCAGTAGCACGCGATGCCGATCCCGCACGTCCTTGATATGGCGCAGCCAGTTGTCTGCCAAGCCAATGCGTGCGCCCTCCAGCGCCGCCTGCACGCCCGAGCAGCCATAGTGCCCAACCACCATCACATGCTGAACTTTCAGCCGCTCCACGGCAAATTGGATGGTTGATAGCGCGTTCAAATCCGAGTGCACTACAACGTTGGCCACATTGCGATGGACAAACACCTCGCCCGGCTCCAGCCCGGTAATTTGGTTCGCGGGCACGCGGCTGTCTGAGCAGCCGATCCACATGTACTTGGGGCTTTGCTGACTTTTGAGATTGGTGAAAAACCCAGGCCGCTCGCGCTCCATTTGGGCGGCCCAGGCGCGGTTGTGGGTGAAGAGGTCTTGGATGGATGCGGTCATGCTGGAATCGGGGGTTAACGAGGTTTGCTCGGAGCTACATTGTTTCAGCAAACAGCTCCCGCCCAATCAGCATGCGGCGAATTTCGCTGGTGCCTGCACCGATCTCATACAGCTTGGCATCGCGCCACAGGCGACCCAGCGGGTAGTCGTTGATGTAGCCATTGCCGCCAAAAATCTGCACGCCTTCACCGGCCATCCACGTGGCCTTTTCTGCGCACCACAAGATGACCGATGCGCAGTCTTTTCGCACATGCCGCACATGGTCTGCGCCAATCATGTCCAGGTTTTTCGCGACGGTGTAGGCGAAAGAACGGCCTGCTTGCATCACGGTGTACATGTCTGCCACTTTGCCCTGGATGAGCTGAAATTCGCCGATGCTCTGGCCGAACTGCTTGCGCTCGTGAATATAGGGAATGACGCTGTCCATCACGCTTTGCATGATGCCCAGCGGCCCGCCCGTGAGTACGGCGCGCTCGTAGTCCAAGCCGCTCATCAAGACTTTGGCTCCGCTGTTCAAGCCGCCCAAAATGTGGCTGGCTGGCACTTCTACGTTGTTGAATACCAACTCACCCGTATGGCTGCCGCGCATGCCCAGCTTGTCCAGCTTTTGCGCAACGCTGAAGCCCTTCATGCCTTTCTCAATCAGGAAGGCTGTGACACCGCGCGCACCCAGCTCGGGCTCGGTTTTGGCGTAGACGACCAGGGTGTCTGCATCCGGCCCATTGGTAATCCACATTTTGCTGCCGTTGAGCAGGTAGAAACCACCCTTGTCTTCGGCCTTGAGTTTCATGCTGATCACATCACTGCCCGCACCTGGCTCGCTCATCGCCAGCGCGCCCACATGCTCGCCCGTGATCAGTTTTGGCAGGTACTTTTGCCGCTGCTCGGGCGTGCCGTTGCGCTTGATCTGGTTGACGCACAGATTGCTGTGCGCACCGTAGCTCAAGCCAACCGAGGCGCTGGCGCGGGAGATTTCTTCCATGGCGATCATGTGGGCGAGATAGCCCATGTTGGCGCCGCCGTACTCCTCGCCCACCGTGATGCCCAGCACGCCCAGGCTGCCCAGCTTCCGCCACAAATCCATCGGGAACTGGTCGTTTTTGTCGATTTCGGCAGCGCGGGGGGCAATCTCCACCTCGGCAAATGCGCGAATCGCATCGCGAAGTGCATCAATGTCTTCGCCGAGTTGAAAGTCAAGGCCGGGCAGATTCATAAACTTCTCCAACGTTGGTTTGGGTTTTTGGGTTTTTGGGTTTTTCAGTGCGCGTGAGCAAGGTGCGAGCCTCTTTTTCATGCGCCTTCACTTCATCCAGGTTCACCTGCAATTCAGCCATTTGACCTTCCAGCTCAATGCGGTGCTGGCGCAGCACAGCCAAGAACTTC
Organism: Rhodoferax sp.; assembly: GCA_031416395.1. GTDB lineage: Bacteria > Pseudomonadota > Gammaproteobacteria > Burkholderiales > Burkholderiaceae_C > JANYCG01. The sequence continues at coordinate 3,866 of JANOTO010000064.1, forward strand.
TTCAACTGTGCCCCGGTATCGCGCGGGCTGTCGTACATGTCAATGATGTCTTTGGCCTCCGTCAGCGACAGGCCCAGGCGCTTGGCGCGCAGGGTGAGCTTGAGCCGGGTTCGATCCCGCCCGCTGTAAACGCGATTGCGCAACTGCGGCCCCGAACGGGTGGGCTGCAGCAGACCCATATCTTCGTAAAACCGAATGGCGCGCGTCGTCAGGTCGAACTCACGGGCCAAATCGCTGATGCTGAAGGTGGTGCTCATAAAGAAAGTGGCGGATTGAGGTCAAAGTCAAATGCACAACCGAGGCGACAGCGCCAATTTTGGCCCGCCTCTACAATGCAAAATGCTTGTTGACGTTTACGTAAACGTCAATTCATCTCACAATTATCAACCAAATCAGTTTCCCCATGAATGCACTTGAATTGGAGTTGAATTACCCGCTGGGCGATGCCTTACCCCCGCCGGGCAAGACGCTTAACGTAGCTCCTGGCATCAAGTGGATTCGCATGACGCTGCCTTTCGCGCTGAACCACATCAACCTGTGGCTGATGCGCGATGAACTGGACGGCCCCAGCGGAAAGCTACAAGGCTGGACGGTGGTGGATTGCTGCATCTCCCGCGACGAATCCAAGGCGCAATGGCAGCAAATATTTGACAGCGAGCTTGAAGGTCTGCCGATTCTGCGGGTGATCTGCACGCACATGCACCCGGATCACATTGGGCTGGCCTCGTGGCTGTGTGATCGCTGGACAACGCCAGAGCACACCTGCCGCCTGTGGATCAGCGCCACCGACTATGGTGTTGCGCGCATCGCCTCCATGAGCCCCACCGGGTTTGGCGGTGGCGAATATTCGGCTAGCTTCTTTGAGTCGCACGGAATGGTCGATGCCGACTACTTGACGCAAATCAAGGCACGAACCAGCTACTTCACCAATCTGGTGCCTGCCGTTCCCAAGAGTTTCAGGCGCATGCAAGACGGTGACGTGATCGCCATTGGCGGTCAAAACTGGCGCTGCATCAGCGGCTACGGCCACGCACCGGAGCACATTGCGCTGTATTGCGCCGAGCTGCGCGTGCTGATCGGTGGCGATATGATGCTGCCGCGCATCTCTACGAATGTGAGCGTGCATGAGAACGAGCCCGAGGCAAATCCGTTGCGGCAGTTTTTGGATTCCATCGACAAGTTCAAGCCCCTCGATGGCGACACGCTGACCCTGCCTGCGCACGGCAAGCCTTTCACCGGCCTGCACAAACGCATTGGCCAACTACACGACCATCACCGCGAGCGATTAACCGAAGTTGTGGATGCCTGCAAAGAGCAGCCGTGCAGCGCGCAAGACATCGTGCCCATCATGTTCAAACGCGAGCTTGATCTGCATCAGATGACGTTTGCCCTGGGCGAGGCCATCGCGCACCTGCACCTGCTGTGGCTTGAGGGCACGCTGGCCCGCCAAGTTGATGCGCAAGGCAAATTTAGATTTTCTACCGTTTGAGTGGCTGGCGATGCCGCATACTGGAGAATAAGCCCACCCCCAATCCACCGCAAACAGTGCATGTGACTGCCAAACCTAGTTTTCAACAGGAATTCAAAGGCGCTGTTGCGGCGACTTTGCAGGGGTTGATCAACGTGATTGGCCCTTTGCTGCTGTTTTCCAGTCTGCTCGGGCCGCAGGCACTGGCTGCTGGATTTTGGGCCATGGTGGTCACAGCCACCGTGGTACACCTTGTCGCGATCGCCTTCAGGGGGCAGCCCGCCGTGTTGCCCAGCGCGCGCACTGCCTCGCTGGTCGCCTACATCGGGCTGGTCCTGCAACTGGCACTGGCCTCGGGCGGGCCGGCAGGCTCAGGTCAAGAACTGGGCTTGCAGCAACTCACCCTGGGGCTGGCGGCAGGCAGCCTGATGTTTCTGCTTGCCAGCAGCCTGGTGGTGCTGACCGGGATGCTGAAGCTGGGCAACGTTTTCAAGATGATTCCAACGCCCGTTACCGCGGGCATCAGCACCGGCATCGCTTTGGTTTTGGTAGCGCTGGCGGTGCGCAAAGTCTCAGGAGGTAACTGGTGGCCCGCATTGACAGCGGGGGCCATGCTAGCCGCTTATCTGCTGTGGCCAATCGTGATGCAGCGGCAGCGCGCACTTCGGGTGATTCCGGCCATTGTTGTTGCGCCGTTGCTCGGGGCGATGGTCGCTTGGTGGGTCGAACCGATTGTGGCACCTGCGGCGTCGTTCGCGAGCCTCACCTCTATAGGGCCTTGGGCATGGCTTCCGATTCAACTTTGGCCCCTTTTGGCGGATCAGGATCTCATCAAGCTGATAGCGGTTGGATTGCCCGGAGCCGTCACGTTGGCGCTGGTGATGATTCTGGAGACCTTCACCGCCGCAGCCGTCATGGAGACCCGGTTTGGCGTTCGCATCAATGCCAATCGGGAGCTGCTGGTGCTGGGCGGTGCCAACGTCGTGAGCGCGCTGGTCGGCGGTGTGCCAAGCACAGGCAGCCCTGTTCGCAGCGTTTCAAGCTGGCTCGATGGAGGCCGGGGTGTCACGGCATCATTGATGACGCTGTTGCTTTCAGGGGTACTTGTCGCCGCGCTGAGCGCGTGGTTGCTGGTACTACCAGCAGGCGTTGTCGCGGGGCTGTTCTTAATGCAGGCGGTCATCATGGTTGACCCTCCTTTCCTGCGTCGCCTCAAAAGCTTGTTGCGGACTCGACAGTGGCGCATGACGGGTACGCAGGATCTGGGCTTCTGGATCACGCTGGCGATTTCGCTGGTCACCTTTTTTGGCAATTTGGTGTGGGCCTGCTGCATTGGGGTGGCGTTGTCATGCTTGGCGGTGCTGCGACGCGTATCGATCAACCTCACCGCGCATTGGGCCTATCTTGACCAATACCGCTCACGCCGCGTACGCAGTGCAGGTGAGGCCAACAATCTGGCCCGGATGTTTCACCGCATTGGCGTACTGCGGTTGACGGGCCACCTCTTCTTTGGCAACAGTGCCCGGTTGATGCAGTTGGCCGATGATTTGCATCGAGATACGAAGGCGGTTGTGATCGATGTCAGCCAGGTGCACGATGTTGACCCCAGCGGCGTGGAAGCCGTCAGCTGGTTGATCCGGGCGCTGCTTGAGCGGCATCTGAAAGTGGTGGTGACAGGGGTGAAACGTACGCGAGCTGCCCATTTGCGCTTTCGCCTGCAAGCGGCTGAAGGGCTGCAACACCGCGCAGATCTGGACCGTGGGCTGGAAGCCTGCGAAGACGAAATACTGATGCACTCCACTGTGATGACGGGCGGACTGTTGTCGCAGTCGCTCGCGCAAAACAGTCTGTTGCAAGACTTGACTGAAACCGAAATCACTGCGGTTTTAATGCTCGGGGCAATACGAGAATTTGCGCAGGGGGCGGTGCTGTTTCGAAAGGATGAACCAGCCGATGGCATCTGGCTGCTGGAGTCGGGTGTCGTCAGTATTTTGACGGGCGAAGGTGATAACGCCATCCGCCTGGCCACGTTTGGCCCAGGTCAGTTCGTGGGCGAAATGGGGTTCATCGACGGCAAAACCCGCTCGGCCACAGCCTGGGCAGACTCGCCGGTGCAAGCCTTGCTGCTGGACACAGGGGCCATCGCAGAGTTGCAGGCCAGCGAAATCGAGATAGCTCTTAAAATTACGCGAAACATTGCCCGTGAGCTGTCTCACCGCGTGCGGCTGTCGACCGCTTTGATGGCTGACAAGGCGGCAGATTCGTCCTCGGTGTGGGCCAACCAAACGCTGAAAAATCCTTCGCAACTCTGATCAGCGGTTTGGCAGCTCAATCCCAACGCGGTGTCGCTTGATCCTTCAATGCCGAACGATGCGCCGCGTAATCAGGTACCACCGCGCGCACGGTGTCCCAAAAGCGGGGGCTGTGATCCATCACCCGCAGGTGGCTCAGCTCATGGGCCACCACGTAATCAATCACCGACATCTTGAAGTGAACCAGCCGCCAATTGAGGCGAATTGATCCACTGGCGCTGGCGCTGCCCCAGCGCGTACCGGCACTGCTGAGCGACAGCTTGCGCCACTGCACACCCAACAACGGCGCGAAGTGATTCATCCGGTCGGTAAAAATTCGCTTGGCTTGTCGCATCAGCCAGGCCTGCACGGCATCACGAATCTGCTCAGGCGTCGCGCTGTGCGGCAAGGCAACATACAGCGTTTTGTGTGGCACACCGGGCAGCGTCATGTCATCATTGTTGGCATCTACTTGAAGCAGTGCGCCAGCATGGCCAAACGCGTGGCGAGGATCCAGCACAACAATCACTTGCTCGCCCAAAAAAGGAAGTTGCGTGCCGTCGCGCCATTCAATGCGCGCCGAATCTAGTTGGGCTCGCCGCTCGCGTGTTTCGCCAAGCTTTTTGATGATCCAGTCGGCCCGCTCCAGCAACGCGGACTCCATCTGGTGAAGGGGAACCCATTTGGGCGCGCTCACCACCAGGCCATCTGGCCCCACGGAGAACCCGATCGTGCGGCGCTTGCTGCGACGAAACTCATAAGCCACCATCGCATCACCCAAACGCGATTCACGGTTGGCTTTGGGGTGCCGAAAATTGGCAGGCACCATGATGTCGCCCATCGGCACAGCAGGTACGACCGACTCAATCGCTCCTATAGCAGGAGCGTCATCGGCATGAAAACCGAGAACCAGAGGCTTATTTGATTCAATTTTCGGTGTTTTGGGTCGCTTCGGCCTCTTGGATGACTCTTTCACAGCCACCAGCGGCGTCGGGTCAAACAAATCCAGCGTGAACCGCAAGAGAGGGTGCATGGGCGGAAGTTTAGCGGTAGGCCTCGGGGTCAAGGCGGCGCATCTCGGCTTCAATCCAAGCCTGCACCTCCACCATCAGCTCATCCGGTGTCCTGCCCTGGCTCGGAATCGGCTTCCCAATCGACACATCCACCATGCCAGGTAATTTGATAAAGGCCTTGCGTGGCCAGCACCTGGCCGATGTGACTGCAACTGGCACCACCGGCACACCCGTTTCAATCGCCAGACGGGTTCCGCCTGATTTGTACTGGCCCACCTTGCCGCGCGGAATCCGAGTGCCCTCAGGGAACATGATCACCCATGTCCCTTTGCCCAGAAGTTCGCGGCCCTGCTCTGCGACTTTTTGAAACGCCTGTTTGCCCAGCTTGCGGTCAATGTGAATCATCTCCAGGCGGCCAATGCCCCAGCCAAAAAATGGAATCAACAGAATCTCTTTCTTGAACACATACGCCAGGGGGCGCGGCATGATCAAGGGCATCAGAAACGTCTCCAGGGTGGACTGATGCTTCACCAAAAGAACCGCCGGCAGCACTTTGCCCTGAGCATCAAGCCCAGGCAGATTCTCCATGCCCGTGACCCGCCAATTCACCCCGCAGATGACGCGCAAGCCGTGCATCGCGCAAGCCAGGAATCCATTGGCAGATGCCAGAAGGTGCCGGGGGCTGGCAAACGGAGCCGCAGCAAGCATCCAGAAGGCCACTGGAATGACGGTGAGCAGCATCCACAGCATGTGAATCAGAGAGCGTATGGCGGCCATTTTGAATGTGTTGGGGTTACTCGAAATCCGAATTCAGTCCGAGGCGGACGCAGCGGGCACCGGCGCGTCTCTGGCGATCAGCCAATCGGCAAAGGCGCCTAAATCCTGATGGACGCGGGTGTTCGCTGGAAAGCTTGGCGGTAACTCGATATCTCGATAAACGCTGCCATTGCCCGTCAGCACCAAATTCGGCTGGCACCCCGCTGCCGCCCCGGCTGAAACGTCACGCAAGGCATCCCCCACCACGGGCACGCTTTTGAGATCAATGCCATACCGCTCACCAATCTGTTCAAACAGCCCTGGCGCGGGTTTGCGGCAGTGGCAGTTGTCATCGGGCGTATGGGGGCAATAGAAAATTGCGTCGACCCGGCCACCGAGTGCCGCCAACTCCTTGTGCATTTTGGCGTGCATCGCGTTGAGAGCGGCCACATCAAAAAGCCCCCGACCCAAGCCCGACTGATTGGTCGCCACCACGACATGCCAGCCCGCATGGTTAAGCCGGGCAATCGCCTCCAGCGCACCGGGCAAGGCCGTCCATTCCTCCGGCGATTTGATGAAATCGGCGCTTTCAGTATTGATGGTGCCGTCGCGATCCATGATGACGAGTTTCATTCAGCGGCCCTTTCGTCAGCTCGCCAACTTCGACAAATCCGCCACGCGGTTCATCGCCGTGTGCAAGGACGTGAGCAGGCCAAGGCGGTTCAACCGGATGTCAAGTTGCTCTGCATTGACCATCACGCCGTCAAAGAAGGCATCTACCGGCGTGCGCAGAGCCGCCAGCGTTTGAAGCGACGCGGTGTAGTCGCCTGCATCGAACTGTGCATTGGCTTGCGGCGTGATTTCCTTCATCGCCGCAAAAAGTGCGATTTCTGCGGGCTCTTTCAGCAAGATTTCACTGACGTGCGGGTCAACTGCGTCCGTCTTCTTGAGGATGTTGCCGATGCGTTTGTTGGCGGCTGCGAGGGCGGGGGCTTCGGGCAAAGCGGCAAAGGCGCGCACGGCGGCAAGGCGTTTGGGGAACTCGCCCCACATCGGGCGCAGCGCGATCACCGCATCGACCTCTTGCGCGGTGTAGTCCAAATCACGCAGGTAGCTTGAGACGCGGTCATAGATAAATGGCAAAAGTTGAGCAATGCTGGCTTTCGCGTCGGCAAGTTTGTCTCCAAAGCTCACCGCAGCCTGCTGAACCAGTTCAGGCAGTGACAGCGGCAACTTACGCTCGATCAACATGCGAATCAACCCCAGCGCATGTCGCCGCAGTGCAAACGGATCTTTGTCACCCGTCGGTAAATTTCCAATGCCAAACATGCCAACCAGCGTTTCCAGCTTATCGGCCAGCGCCACCACCACGCCGACCTGGTTGCGCGGTAACTCATCACCGGCAAAACGCGGTTTGTAATGGTCTTCGATTGCAACCGCGATGTCGTCGCTCAAACCATCGTGTCGGGCGTAGTAGCCGCCCAT
>JANOTO010000065.1:0-1966 GCA_031416395.1 Rhodoferax sp.
GCGGCGGCGGTTTGTTTGGCTTTGCGTGATTCGAGCGCGCGAACAACGCCAGCGGCCAGGAGCGCAATCGTCAGGGCGGCAATCGCCCATTTCATCCAGGATTTCATGGTCGGGTTTTTTTGGAAATGAAGTGGTTCGGTGGAGCTAATGCGGGAGCTGCCATGATCGGTTTTTGCATCGTGCGCGGCGGGACGCGGCTTCGAGCCCACTAATATACCGCGCGTCCCCATAAGCTAGCGCGACGGCGGCCATTGCCCAACGAATACACAGGAGTATGTATGAATGTCCTATTGACAGAACAATAGAACGGTTCGTACTATTCATCTATGCCTGTATCCATGCCGATGACCAAGTACCACCAGATTTATCTGGTGCTGCGCGAGCAATTGCTGGAGAACCAATTTGAGCAGGGGTTGCCGGGCGAGTTCAGCCTGATGCAGCAGTTTGGCGTGGCCCGCGTTACCGTTCGCCGCGCGCTGGAGCAATTAGCAGCCGAAGGTTTGATCTCGCGCGAGCCGGGCCGTGGCACGCGAGCCATCGGTGCAGACGCAGCGCACACTATGGCTTCCAACGCGCCCGCATTTGCTGAAGGCACCCGGCGTGCTCGGCTGACGGGGTTGCTGGAGAACCTGGTCTCCATGGGGCTGCAAACGTCGGTGAAGGTGCTTCAGGCGGATGCCATGCCTGCAACGCCGTCGGTGGCGCAGGCTTTGCAAATCGCAGTGGGCGATTCGTTGCAAAAGGCCGTGCGGGTGCGCAGCACGAAGGCCGGGCCGCTGTCGCACATCACCACCTACGTGCCCGTAGCGGTGTCGCGCCCGTTCACCCGGCGTGAGTTGGAAAAAAAGCCCATCCTGATCTTGTTGGAAGAGCAGGGTGTGCAGGTGGGGCGTGCCACCCAGACCATCTCTGCCAAATTGGCCGATGTGCAAGTGGCCAGCCACCTCGACATTGCCGTGGGCTCTGCGCTGCTCGCCGTGCGCCGCGTGATTTTCGATACCGATGAGCGCCCGATTCAGTGCCTGCACGGCCTGTATCGGCCTGACCGCTATGAATATGAGATGCAACTCTCGCGCGTTGGCAGCATTGATGCCAAGGTGTGGGTGAGCCAGGATTTGTCTGCCAACTTCAACTGAAACCTTAAGGAGAAAGCCATGTACCCGTCCCAAAAGCCTCTCGCTACGCGTCGCAAATTTGTCGCCCAATCCGCCGCCGCCGCATCGGTGCTGGCGTTTCCGCTGGTAGCTGGTGCGCAGCCCAAAACCGTCAAGATCGGCGTGCTGCACCCGGTCACTGGCGCGCTGGCGTACTCCGGCCAGCAGTGCCGCGAAGGCGCTCTAATGGCGATTGAAGATATCAACAAAACCGGCATCAAGTCGATGGGTGGTGCCAAGCTCGAAGTGCTGTTGGGGGATGCGCAGTCAACGCCCCAAGCGGGCAGCGCCGAGATTGAGCGGATGAATGAAGCGGGCGTGTCAGCCGTGGTGGGTGCGTTTGCCTCGGCGATTTGTCTTGCGACGACGCAAGCTGCCGCCAAGTACAACTTGCCGCATGTGGTGGATGTCGGTGTGGCCGATCAAATCGTCGAACGCGGCCTGAAAAACACCTTCCGCTTTGGCCCGGGTTACCGCAAATGCGCTGAGGTGGCTGTGGCCAACCTGCATGTGCTGAACACAGCCGCGGGCAAGCCAGCTCGCTCGGTGATGATCATTCATGAAGAGTCGCTGTTTGGCACGGGCACGGCGAACCTGCTGGCGCGCGAGTTGCCTGGCTATGGTTACGAGGTGAAGGAAGTCATCAAACATGCCAACCCCACGCGCGACTTCAACAACATCGTGCTGCGCATGAAGGCGGTCAACCCGGACATCGTGATCCCAGCCAACTACTACAACGAATACGCGCTGCTGGTGCGCACGATGCAGCAGCAAAAGGTGTCGCCCAAAGCGATTTATTCGGTGCTGGGCGG
>JANOTO010000066.1:0-3384 GCA_031416395.1 Rhodoferax sp.
ACGCCCATCATCGCGGCCTTGAGGGCTAGGCCGTCAGCGGTGTCTAGCGACTCAATCAGTTTGTGCTTGGCCTTATTGGTCGCAATGACGACAAACGAGTCGTTGGTCGAGGTATCGCCATCCACGGTGACGCGGTTGAACGACCCCTCAGCCAACTCGAGCGCCAATTGGTGTATCACGGATTGACTGACGCATGCGTCAGTCGCCATAAACCCCAGCATCGTCGCCATATTGGGCCGAATCATTCCCGCCCCTTTGCTGATGCCGCTGATGCTAATTAAGGCACCGCCGATCGTCACCTGCGCACCAAACGCTTTGGGGACAGTGTCTGTCGTCATGATGCCTTGTGCGGCTTTCAGCCAATGCGCATCACTCGCATCGGCAATCGCGGCGGGCAGCCCTGCTTCGATGCGGTCATTGGGCAGTTGCTCCATGATCACGCCGGTTGAAAACGGCAAAATCGCCCCGCTCGGAACGCCCAGCAGCTTGCCCAGCGCTCCACACGTGCTGCGCGCGCGCGCCAGGCCATCTTGTCCAGTGCCCGCATTGGCATTCCCGGTGTTGATCACCATTGCGCGAATGCCCGTTTTGGCAGCGAGATGTTCGCGGCAGATTTGCACCGGCGCTGCACAAAAACGGTTTTGCGTGAATACGCCGCTGACCGACGCACCTTCGTCGATCAAGACCACGGTCAAGTCTTTGCGATTGGCTTTGCGCACACCTGCTTCGGTCACGCCGATGCGAACACCGCCGATTGGGAAAAGTTGTGACGGATCTGGCTGCGGCAAATTGACGGGCATGGGCGGGCGCTTTCAGGCTAATTTGCCGTGGCACTGTTTGTATTTCTTGCCACTGCCACAGGGGCAAGGCTCGTTGCGGCCGACGCGCGGCACGTCTGAGCCGGGTGTCGCCTCACGCCTGCGCACGGTTTCTTCATCCAGCACTTCAACCACTTCACCGGTTTCAGTGGGTGCGGTGTAAGTAACGTTGGCAATGTTTTCGCCCCGGCTTTCAATCTCGCCTGCGGCTTGTTCCAACTGTTCGCCCGATTGCACTTTGACCGTCATCAGTGTTTTGGTGATTTCGTTTTTCACCGAATCGAGGAGTTGACCAAACAGCTCAAACGCCTCGCGCTTGTACTCTTGCTTGGGCTGCTTTTGCGCATAGCCGCGCAGGTGAATGCCTTTGCGCAGGTAGTCCAGCGAACTCAAATGCTCGCGCCAGTTGGTGTCCATGCTTTGCAGCAGCACCATGCGCTCAAACTGCAAGAAATTGCTGGCACCGACTTGCTCAACCTTCGCAGCAAAGGCATCGTTGGCGCATTTTTTGACGTGCTCCAAAATCTCTTCATCAGTAATCGCATCGGCCGCTTGCACCAGTGCTTGCACATTAGCATCCAGCTGCCATTCTTCGGCCAGCACTTTGTCCAACCCGGCGATGTCCCACTGCTCCTCTACCGACTCCTGCGGTACATATTGGCGCACCAGGTCGGCAAAGCAACCTTCACGCAGGGACGTAATTTGCCCTGTGAGATCGGTGGCATCCAGAATCTCGTTGCGCTGCTGGTAGATGACTTTACGCTGGTCGTTGGATACATCATCGTATTCAAGAAGTTGCTTGCGCATGTCAAAGTTGCGTGCTTCAACCTTGCGCTGCGCGCTCTCGATGCTGCGCGTGACCATACCCGCTTCAATCGCCTCACCATCAGGCATCTTCAGTCTGTCCATGATGGCTTTAACGCGCTCGCCCGCGAAAATGCGCATCAGCGAATCATCCAGGCTCAAGTAGAAGCGCGATGAGCCGGGGTCGCCCTGGCGGCCTGAGCGACCGCGAAGTTGGTTGTCGATACGACGCGATTCATGCCGCTCGGTCGCAATGATGCGCAAACCGCCCAATGAAGTCACCTGTTCATGATCTATGGACCACTGGGCTCGCGCCGCGCTCACTTGCTGTTCTCGGGTCGCAACGTCGAGCGCTTCATCCGTCTCAATCGCGGTGACGACCTTCTCCATGTTGCCACCCAGCACAATGTCGGTACCCCGGCCCGCCATGTTGGTGGCAATCGTAATCATTTTGGCGCGGCCTGCCTGGGCCACGATGTCGGCCTCGCGCGCGTGCTGCTTGGCGTTCAACACCTGATGCGGTAACTTTTCAGCCTCCAGCAGCCTGGCGATGATTTCTGAATTTTCAATCGATGTGGTGCCCACCAAAACCGGCTGGCCGCGCTCATAGCATTCTTGAATGTCTTTGATCGCCGCTTCGTATTTCTCGCGCGTGGTTTTGTAGACGCGGTCTAGTTGGTCTTCGCGCTTGTTGGGGCGGTTGTGCGGCATCACCACCGTCTCCAGCCCATAAATTTCTTGAAACTCGTAAGCCTCGGTATCGGCTGTGCCGGTCATTCCCGCCAGCTTGGCGTACAGGCGAAAGTAATTCTGGAAAGTGATCGATGCCAGCGTTTGGTTCTCTGGCTGGATGTTCACGCCCTCTTTGGCCTCCACCGCCTGGTGCAAGCCATCGCTCCAGCGCCGCCCGGTCATCAAGCGGCCGGTGAATTCATCGACGATGACGATCTCGCCTTCTTGAACCACGTAGTGCTGGTCGCGGTGGTACAGATGGTTGGCCCGCAGCGCCGCGTACAGGTGATGCATCAGCGTGATGTTGGCCGGGTCGTACAGCGTGGCACCTTCAGGGATCAGGTTCAGGCCGAACAGAATCTTCTCGGCGCTTTCATGGCCTTGCTCGGTCAAAAACACCTGCTGTGACTTTTCATCCAGCGTGAAGTCACCCGGCTTGGTGACGCCCTCGCCCGTGCGAGGGTCAGCCTCGCCTTCCTGGCGGGTCAGCATCGGCACGATCTTGTTGATGGCCACATACAGGCTGGTGTGGTCTTCGGCCTGCCCGCTGATGATCAGCGGCGTACGGGCTTCGTCGATCAAGATCGAATCCACCTCGTCAACGATGGCGTAGTTCAGCCCGCGCTGCACCCGGTCTGCCACCTCGTAGACCATGTTGTCGCGCAGGTAGTCAAAACCGTACTCGTTGTTGGTGCCGTAGGTAATGTCTGCGCGGTAGGCAGCCTGCTTTTCCTCGCGCGGCATTTGCGGCAGGTTAATACCGACCGACATACCCAAGAAGTTGTAGAGCTTGCCCATCCACTGCGCATCTCGATTCGCCAGGTAATCATTGACTGTGACGACGTGCACACCCTTGCCCGACAGCGCATTCAAGTAAACCGGCAGCGTAGCCGTCAAGGTTTTGCCCTCGCCCGTGCCCATCTCCGAGATTTTGCCGTTGTGCAGCGACATGCCACCCAACAACTGCACATCGAAATGCCGCATCTTCATGACGCGCTTGGAGCCCTCGCGCACCACGGCGAAGGCTTCA
>JANOTO010000067.1:0-2012 GCA_031416395.1 Rhodoferax sp.
GCCGTCAAGGTTTTGCCCTCGCCCGTGCCCATCTCCGAGATTTTGCCGTTGTGCAGCGACATGCCACCCAACAACTGCACATCGAAATGCCGCATCTTCATGACGCGCTTGGAGCCCTCGCGCACCACGGCGAAGGCTTCAGGCAACAGGGCATCGAGCGTCTCGCCGCTGCTGACGCGATCCCGAAACTCTTGCGTTTTAGCCTTTAGTTCGTCGTCGCTCAATTTCTCAAGCCCGGCCTCCATGCCGTTAATGCGAGTGACCGTGCTGCGGTACTGCTTGAGAAGGCGGTCATTGCGACTGCCGAAAATTTTTGTCAGGAAATTGGTGGCCATGAATGCAAGACCGCGCGAGCAGCCCACCTGGGCCACCAAAACGGTGCAATCCTTTATTTAGTCAAAGGGAAATGGGGTTGCCCGCTCAAATCTCAAGCGCATTGGCTTGCAGAGTTTCGCGCGGATTTCCCGCAACCTCCCATTTTACATTCGCGACGGAAGGTCGCACCAGACCTCACTTTTTGACCGAATTCCCTTTCGCGGCCACCGCCGTCGCCAGGTTGCTGCCAGCAGACAAAAACTTTTGCGGGTCTTGCGGGACACCCTGCACCAGCACTTCGAAATGCAGATGCGCCCCGGTGGATCGCCCGGTGTTGCCCACGGCTGCTATCTTTTGGCCACGTTTGACCAAATCGCCTTTTTTGACAAAAACCGCCGACGCATGGGCATAACGCGTGATGAGGTCGTTGCCATGGTCAACCTCCACCATATTGCCGTAACCACTGTTGTATTCATTCACCACCACCACGCCACCCGCCGCCGCCAAGATCGGAGTGCCTGCCTCGGCTTGAAAGTCCATGCCCGTGTGCAGTGCAGAACCACTGGTGAACGGGTCAATCCGCCAGCCAAAGGCCGAGCCCAAAATGCCATCGGTGACGGGTTGCTGTGTGGGCACCATCATGTTGCGAATTTTTTGATCAAACAACCGCGACTCAAGCACGGTCAGCAACTCTGTGCGCTGGATCGACATTCGATCGAGGTCCGCCAGGGTGGCCTGCAACTGCTCCATCGACAAAGACTGCCCACCCACCAGCACGCCACCACGACCGAGCGGGGCTTTGATGTCGCCGGGATTGACACCCGCCAGACCAGAAACACGCTCCCCCAATGATTCCAACTGCGTCATCTTGGCCTGCATTTCGCCCAGCTTTTGCGCCATGACATCCAGGTTTTGGCGCATGAAGCGGTCGCGCTGCTCGAATTCGTCTTTCACGAGCAGTCGCACGAACGGGCCGATGACGGGCCAGCCCTCTTTGGCGCCCTTGAGAAACACCCAGTGGTAAATGCCTGCCGCCACCAAGGTCAACATAAATGACAGCACCAAACCCACAAACACCAGCCGCCTGCCAGACAGATGAATCGCACGGCTCTTGGCAAGCCATGCGTCTGTGATAATTAATTGCATATGACTTCCCTTCCAAGAACACTGCCGATCTACAACCGTGTTCGTAGCGTGACGCTGTTACAGGCTACGCAAGAATCTCCCATGCTGGCCAAGCTTAGCAGCCTGGCGACCGAGTCTGTGGCCCGCTTGAAAGCCGTCGAGTCCCTCATCCCGAGCAACTTACGCGCGTCTATCAAGCCCGGCCAGATAGACGGCACGACCTGGTGCCTGATCGTAGACAACAACGCCAGCGCCGCAAAAATCCGCCAACTGCTGCCCGCCTTGCAGGCCCATCTGCGCGTCAAAGGGTGGGAGGTTAACTCAATTCGACTGAAGGTTCAAATTTCCCGAGAAGCCTGACGCGAACCTGCTCAAAAAAAAACCGTTTCAAGCTTTGGACTTGAAACGGTTTTTCAATTTTCTGGCGGAGTGGACGGGACTCGAACCCGCGACCCCCGGCGTGACAGGCCGGTATTCTAACCAACTGAACTACCACTCCTGATAGCTAACTTTATTTCTACTGACTCTGCTCTCGCCACCTTATCGCGCAACCCTGTTGCCAGACAATTTGG
>JANOTO010000068.1:0-16146 GCA_031416395.1 Rhodoferax sp.
GAGGCCTTCAGCGCGGTGCCTTTCAACTGGTTCAGCGCGCTGAACAGGATGCGCCCGAGGTTCGCTTGATGGTCTGCGGTCGCTAGCACTGTTTGTGCCTCAGATCGGGCAAGTGATTGCGCTTTATGCCCCAATTGCGCCAAACCCACCCGTGCCACCGCAACACCCGCAATTGCGCTGCGGGTTACGCGGCCCGTGCGAGGGGCGGGGGCAGATTCAATCATGAGATTGATGCCTTCAGGCTTGCGCCGCCTGCGCCAACATCAACGGCACGATGAACTTGTGAACTGGCCCGACAACGCTCATGTAGGCACGCCCCAGCCGGTTATGAATGTGTACGACGGTGCTGAGCGAGACCATCGGCCGGCCATTTACCGCGTGCTTGAAAAGCGAGAGCTGTACCTTCAGGTGCTTGTCATCATCAAACACCACCGCTTCGCGCGGCGTGGCGTGCCCCAATGTAAAAATGCCCACGCGGTCGCCCGGCTGGTAACTGGTGGGCGGCTTGTGCGGATTGGCCACGCGCAGGCCGTTGGCATACTTCAAGCCGAGGTGCCGAACCACACCGTTGCGAATGGCCATTAATGCGTGCATCCAGCGGGGCGTGCGGGCAAAAATGGCCAAGTACGTGTCCAGCGCATCCAGTTCAGGGTGCGGGTCGGGCAGGGTGTAGCAGTCAGCAAAATCGGCGAGAGGTAGAGCCTGGTGAATCAGGCTACCTGGTGGTACGTCGGTTGAAACCACTTTATTTTTCATGCTTTAAGTGCTTTTCTTTTTGCGTTTTGAAGATGCAGCTTTGGGTGCGGCGGGTTTTGCGGGTGTGTCTGTCTGCGCACCCAAACCCCTTCGCGCAAGATTCAATAAGTCAATGAGACCCGTGCCGGTTTGCATCATCCGCGCCAGTTGACTGCGAATGACAAAGCCACCCAGTTCGAGCAATTTGTCGCCAATGCCGCTTTTGAGCGCCAGCACCAATACGCCAAGGCTCAAATCAACCAATTGCGTGGTGTTGCCAAAGGCTTCAGACGTATCGCGCAGCCAATAGGCCATGATGGCGTAAACGGAATCCGCCAGCAGGGCGCAGAGGCTGGGCTTGAATCCGCAGGGCAGAATTTCGCCCGACTTCTCAGCGCTGATCAGCATGTCGGCAAACGCTTGTTTCATCAGTGCCTTGCCTGGTAACTCACCGCTGAGCATCAGCATCGGTGTGCGCTCGACCAAGCCTTTGGCGATGGCGACAAACTCGCGGTCAGCCAGCATCACCTCCAGCACGCTGTCGATCAGCAACTGCATCTGCTCTTGCAGGGCGAAATCGGGCCAGTCGCGTGTCGCTTGCGCCGCTGCCAAGGCATCGCCAAATGCCTGCTCAAAGTAGCCCAGCACCAAGCGCTCTTTGGTGGGGAAGTAGTTGTAGATGGTGGCATCGCCCACACCCGCCGCGCGGGCGATTTGCTTCATCGTGGTGCCGTCAAAACCGTGCTGGGTCACTAAGTCAACCGCGATGCGGATGATGAGGCGCTGAGTTTGGGCTTGCTGCGGCTTGCTGGTTCTCATTGTGAACCTACTATACATTAAATTAATAAAAAGTCAGTTTTAACTGTAGTAGATACAAATTTTAAGAGAATGTCGTAGCTATCACCCTTTGCAGCACTTCAATCGCCACTTTTTGCGTTTGCGTCGTGGGCCTGCGGGCCGACCACACCAGCGCCAGTTGGCTTTGAATCTGCGGTGAATGGATTTGCCGAACCACGAACGGTTTGACATCATCAAAATTACTCAACGTGTAGGCGGGCAGCACCGCGTGGCCCAGGCCCTCTTGCACCAGGTTCAAGATGGCGTTCAGGCCATCCACCTCCATCATGATCTGCGGCGTTTTGCCAATGGTGCGCGTCTCGCGTTCAATCAGCAGCCGAAACGCGTTGGGGCGGCTGGGCAGGATCAAGGGCAAGGCGGCTACGTCTGCCAGCGCGATGCGCGTTTTCTTAACCGCTTTGATGCCAGCGCGAGGCGATATCAACACCAGCGCTTCGGTGTGCAACAGGGCCATTTCAAGGTCAGGCGATTTTTCGGGGTTGTAAAGCAAAGCCATATCCAGGTTGCCAACGCGCAGACCTTCGGACATCAACAACGAAAAGCCCTCCGTCAGCGTCAATTGGGCGTTGGGCAGGGCCTTGCGAAACGCATGGGTGAGTGGCACGGTGATCAGTTTGGAGAGGCTGGGTGGCAGGCCAATCGACACCCGCCCCGCCAGCGCGCCGCGAGCGCCCGCAAGCTCCTCACGCGCGAGGGCCACCTGGTGCAGAATGCCGCGCCCATGCTCCAGCAGCAACTTGCCCGCCTCAGTCGGCACGGCACCGCGCCCGTTGCGGGTCAGCAGGTGGTGGTGCAACTCCACCTCCAGCAGGCGAATCTGGCGGCTCAGCGCAGGCTGGGCGATGTTCAGCGCGAGTGAGGCGCGGGTAAAGCTGCCGAGTTCGGCGACCTGCACAAAGTATTCGAGTTGTTTCAGGTCCATAAGATCTCTCCATTTCGATATAGCTGAACCGCTATTATGCTGATTTGCTATATCTGCTAGTGGGTGCGCTGGCTTGGCGCAGGGTGTGACTATCGGCACAATTCGGACTATGGTTGAAACACAGATCAAAGGCATCTCGTCGATGGCCACACGGCTCGTGTTGGCTGAGCTGGCAGAAGGCTTTGAGCAGCGTACGGGTCTGCGCGTGGCGATGGAGTCCGTTGGCGGTGTCGACGCGGCCAAGCGGGTCCATTCGGGTGAGGCATTCGATGTCGTCATCCTCGCATCAGACGCGATTGACAAGCTGATGGCGGGCGGCCATTTGCTGGCAGGCTCCAAGGTGGACTTGATGCGCTCTGGTGTGGCGGTGGCAGTGCGTGCGGGTGCGACGGTTCCCGACATGTCAACCGAAAAAGCCCTGCGTGATGCAGTGCGCGCGGCCCGCAGCATCAGCTACTCCACGGGCCCCAGCGGCGTGGCACTGGCGCGGATGTTTGAGCAATGGGGCATAGCAGAAGAAATCAAAGACCGCATTGTGCAAGCCCCGCCTGGCGTGCCGGTGGGCACGTTGGTGGCGCGCGGCGAGTTGGCGTTGGGCTTTCAGCAATATAGCGAGCTGATGCATCTGCCGGGCATCACTGTGGTCGGCCAACTGCCCAGCGCCATTCAGATCATCACCACGTTTTCTGCGGGTATCGGTAGCCACAGTCAGCATGTGCACGCCGTCCGCAAGCTGCTGGAAGATATGAATTCTGCGCCAGCCAGTGCCGCCAAAATCAAGCAGGGCATGGAACCCGTGCAAAGCAAGACAGACCCGTGAATGACGACCCGAAGAGACAAACCATGAGCCAACAAAACCCCATCATCATCGACTGCCACGGCCACTACACCACCGCCCCCAAAGCGCTGGAGACTTGGCGCAATCGGCAGATCGCAGGCATCAAAGACCCGGCATCAATGCCCAAAGTGGCCGACCTGAAAATCAGCGACGACGAGCTGCGCGAAACGATTGAGCAAAACCAGCTCAAGCTGATGAACGAGCGCGGCAGCGACTTGACCATCTTCAGCCCGCGCGCCAGCTTCATGGCGCACCACATTGGCGATTTCCAAGTCTCCAGCACCTGGGCGGCGATTTGCAATGAGCTGTGCTACCGCGTGGCGCAGCTCTTTCCGGACAACTTCATCCCCGCTGCCATGTTGCCGCAAAGCCCTGGCGTAGATCCCAAAACCTGTATCCCCGAGCTGGTGAAATGCGTGGAGCAGTTTGGCAACGTGGGCATCAACCTCAACCCCGATCCGAGCGGCGGCCACTGGACATCGCCACCCTTGAGCGACCGCCACTGGTACCCGATTTACGAGAAGATGGTGGAGTACGACATCCCCGCGATGATCCACGTCAGCACCAGTTGCAACGCCTGCTTTCACACCACTGGCGCGCATTATTTGAATGCCGACACAACCGCCTTCATGCAGTGCCTGACCAGCGACCTTTTCAAAGACTTCCCCACGCTGAAATTTTTGATTCCCCACGGCGGCGGTGCCGTGCCCTACCACTGGGGACGTTTTCGCGGGCTTGCGCAAGAGCTTAAGAAGCCGCTGCTGGAAGAACATCTGCTCAACAACATCTTCTTCGACACCTGCGTTTATCACCAACCGGGCATTGACTTGCTCAACACCGTCATCCCCGTCAAAAACGTGCTGTTCGCCAGCGAGATGATTGGGGCTGTGCGCGGCATTGATCCGCAGACGGGCCACTACTACGACGACACCAAGCGCTACATTGAAGCTTCAAAAATATTGAGCAACAGTGACCGCTATCAAATTTACGAAGGCAATGCGCGGCGCGTGTTTCCGCGTCTGGATGCAGCACTGAAAAAAAAGGGGAAATAGCCATGTACGAGTTAGGCATTGTCAAACGCAATATCACCCGGGCCGACAAAGCGGCGGTTGAAAAAATGGGCCAACTGGGCTCTGCCACGGTACACGAGGCGCAAGGCCGCGTCGGGTTGATGAATACCTATATGCGGCCCATCTACGCCGGGGCGATGGTCAGCGGCACCGCTGTCACCGTGCTGCTGCACCCTGGCGACAACTACATGCTGCACGTGGCGGCCGAGCAAATCCAGCCTGGCGATATCGTTGTGGCAGCACTCACATCGCCCAACACCGATGGTTTTTTTGGGGACTTGCTGGCCACCTCGTTCATGGCGCGTGGCGCGCGGGCTTTGGTGATTGATGCCGGTGTGCGCGACGTGAAGGAACTCACCAAAATGGGCTTCCCGGTCTGGAGCCGGGCCATCAGCTCCAAAGGCACGGTGAAGGCGACATTGGGGTCTGTGAACATTCCTGTGGTGTGTGCCGATGCCTTGGTAAACCCCGGCGATGCCATCGTGGCCGATGACGACGGTGTGGTGGCCGTACCCGCCGCGTGGGCCGTGCGCGTGGCAGCAGCTGCTGCCGCGCGCGAGGCGAATGAAGGCGAGAAGCGCGCCAACCTGGCCCAGGGCATCTTGGGGCTGGACATGTACAACATGCGCGAGCCGCTGGCGAAGCTGGGGTTGAAGTATGTCGATTGAATTCGTTAAGACTGCAGGCTGGCTCGACTGGTACGCAGGCCCAGCGAAGCCAAGATTCAAACTACCTGCAGGCGCGGTCGATGCGCACTGCCATGTGTTCGGCCCAGGCGCTGAATTTCCTTACGCACCCGAGCGCAAGTACACGCCGTGCGATGCCAGCAAACAACAGCTTTACGCGCTGCGTGATCACCTGGGCTTCGACAAAAACGTCATCGTGCAAGCCACCTGCCATGGTGCCGATAACCGCGCGATGGTCGATGCCTTGATTCACGCCAATGGCAAAGCACGCGGTGTGGCCACCGTCAAACGCAGCATCGCTGATGCCGAGATTCAGGCGATGCATGACGCGGGCGTGCGTGGCGTGCGCTTCAATTTCGTCAAACGGCTGGTCGACTTCACACCCAAAGACGAGCTGATGGAGATCGCCACCCGCATAAAGGCCTGGGGCTGGCATGTCGTCATCTACTTTGAGGCGGTGGATTTACCCGAGCTATGGGACTTCTTCACCACCTTGCCAACGACGGTCGTGGTGGATCACATGGGCAGGCCCGACGTGAGCAAACCCGTCGATGGCCCAGAGTTTGCATTGTTCGTTAAATTCATGCAGCAGCACCCCAATGTATGGAGCAAGGTGAGTTGCCCGGAACGTCTGTCTGTCAGCGGCCCCAAAGCCCTGAATGGGGAGAAAAACGCCTACCAGGACGTGATCCCCTTCGCCCGAAAAATCGTTGAAACCTTCCCGGATCGCGTACTGTGGGGCACCGACTGGCCGCACCCAAACTTGAAAGATCACATGCCTGATGACGGCCTGCTGGTCGATTTCATTCCGCACATTGCGTTGACGGCTGAGTTGCAGCGCAAACTGCTGGTGGACAACCCCACACGACTTTACTGGGCCTGAAAATGTCTTTGGAAAAACCTTACCTCGATGTGCCCGGCACCACGTTGTTTGACATGGATCAGTCCCGCAGGGGCTATCACCTCAACCAGTTTTGCATGAGTTTGATGAAGGCCGAGAATCGCGAGCGCTTCAAGGCTGACCAGCGCACCTATCTGGACGAATGGCCGATGACCGAAGACCAGAAGCAGGCGGTGCTGGATGCGGATTTGAACCGTGCGATCTTGCTGGGCGGCAACATCTATTTTTTAGCCAAACTGGGTGCAACGCACGGCAAGAGCTTTCAGCAGATGGCCGGTAGCATGACGGGCATGACCGAGATCGAGTACCGCGACATGATGATTGCCGGGGGACGGACTGTTGAAGGTAACCGCTTCGCGGGTGAAGACGGCAGCGCACAGCCACAGCACCAGCCGCAGGGCCATGGAACCGGCAGACTTTTGGATTGACGACTGGATTGATGATCATGGCAAGAATTACCGCATCCGTCTACACCTCGCATGTGCCTGCCATTGGCGCGGCAATTGACCTTGGCAAGACCGAAGAGCCGTACTGGCAACCCCTGTTCAAAGGCTACGAACCGTCCAAACAATGGATGAAAGACAACACGCCTGACGTGATCTTCTTGGTCTACAACGACCACGCCACCGCCTTCAGCCTGGAGATGATTCCCACCTTCGCCATCGGCACAGCGGCCTCTTACAACGTTGCCGATGAAGGCTGGGGCCCGCGCCCGGTGCCCACGGTGATCGGCCACCCTGACTTGGCCTCACACATCGCGCAGTCCGTCATCCAACAAGACTTTGACCTCACCATCGTCAACAAAATGGATGTGGATCATGGCCTTACGGTACCGCTGAATCTGCTCTGCGGGCAGCCGCCTGCCGACAACTTCAAGTGGCCGTGCCCGGTGATTCCGTTTGCCGTCAACGTCGTTCAATACCCGGTGCCCAGCGGCCAGCGCTGCCTGAATTTGGGCAAGGCGATTCGCAAGGCGATTGAGAGCTATGACGACAACCTGAACGTGCAAATTTGGGGCACAGGCGGCATGAGTCATCAGTTGCAAGGGCCACGCGCGGGCTTGATCAACCTCGATTGGGACAAAGCCTTCATCGACCAGATGGTGGCCGACCCCGAAGGCCTGGCCAAGCGGCCCCACATCGATTACGTGCGCGAAGCGGGCAGTGAAGGCATTGAACTCGTGATGTGGTTGATCGCGCGCGGGGCGATGAGCGATCTGGCGGGTGGCGCAAAACCCGTCGTCAAACACCGCTTTCACCACGTGCCTGCAAGCAACACGTCGGTCGGCCATCTCATTCTGGAAAACACATGAAAACTATCAAAGTGGCGCTGGCGGGCGCGGGCGCTTTCGGCATCAAACACATCGACGGTATCAAGAATATGGACGGGGTGGAAGTCGTCTCGCTGATTGGCCGCGATCTGGAAAAAACGAAGGAGACGGCGGCCAAGTACGGCATCAGCCACGTCACGACGAAGCTGGAAGACAGCTTGGCGTTGAAAGATGTCGATGCGGTGATTCTGTGTACGCCTACGCAAATGCACGCGGATCAAACCTTGGCCTGTTTGAGAGCGGGCAAGCACGTGCAGGTGGAGATTCCGCTGGCCGACTCGCTCAAAGGTGCGCAGGATGTGGTTGCGCTGGCTAAAACGAGCGGCCTCGTGGCGATGTGCGGCCACACCCGGCGCTTCAACCCGAGTCATCAGTTTGTGAACCAGCAGATCAAGGCGGGCAAATTCAACATCCAGCAGATGGATGTGCAAACCTACTTTTTCCGCCGCACCAACATAAACGCGTTGGGCCAGGCCCGTAGTTGGACTGATCACCTGCTGTGGCACCACGCCGCGCACACGGTGGATCTGTTTGCCTACCAATGCGGCAGCCCGATTGTGAAAGCCAATGCGGTGCAGGGGCCGATTCACCCCGCTTTAGGCATTGCGATGGACATGAGCATTCAGCTCAAAGCCGCGAATGGCGCAATCTGCAGCTTGAGCTTGAGCTTCAACAACGACGGCCCGCTGGGGACGTTCTTTCGCTACATTGGCGATAGCGCGACCTACCTCGCGCGGTACGACGATTTGTTCAGCGGCAAAGAAGAGAAGATTGATGTGAGCCAAGTGGCAGTCAGCATGAACGGAATCAAGCTGCAAGACCGTGAGTTCTTCGCAGCGATCCGTGAGGGGCGCGAGCCCAATTCAAGCGTGGCCCAGGTGTTTAACTGCTACCAGGTGCTGCACGATTTGGAGCGGCAGTTGGCCTAAGCTTATAAAAATTAACTCTGAGGTTAATTTTAAGGTCCAGAGTGGTGAATTCTTGCAAATATATGATGTTTTGAGGCTCTGGCTCTCTGATAATGTGCATATGAAGCTATAGATAATATAGCTTGCATCCTGGCTACCTGCGAATCGACGGCCCCTCGATCACCATGCCGTTGGCCCGCACCTTCAAATACAGCTCCAGGTCGCGCAAGTCCGCATGGCCCGGCGCGGGCAGCACTGCCTGCACGCCCGAATAGCAGGCGCGCAAACGCCGCTCCACGCTGCCCAAGCGCTGCCAACTCATGCGGTAGATCGGGAAACCGGTGGGGTGGCCGGGGCTCACCACGTCCAGGCGCATCTGGCGGCCAACGTTCTGGTCGTGGCAGTGAATGCAGGCCAAATTGATGCGGCCCAGGCGGGTAGAGAAAAGCTGGGTGCCCCTGCTTAAGCGGGCTTGCCAGATATCGCGGTGCTCAGCGGATGCTTTTGCATCGGCCTTCACGTCGATGGCCTGGCCTTTGGCGGCGCTGTGCAGCAAAGCGCTCAACGAAAGCACTTCGTCCTCCTCGACTTTGAAGGCCTCGCGCCCACCGCGCGCGCTGCAGGTGGTGATCTGGTCTTCCAGGTTAATAAGGTTGGCCTTGCCAGCGGGCGTGCTGATGATGCGCGGAAATGCGACTGCAGATTTTTTCAGCGTTTCAACCGCGCCGTGACAGCTTTGGCAACTGGGGCCGACGGATGCATCCGCCCACAATGCGGCGCCTTTGTCCAGCCAGAGCGAGACGGGGCTGTTCTGCGTGTCGTTTTGAAGCGTGAGCAAGCCTGGTGTCAAAAAGGCGTTGCCGCTGAGCTGGCGATCAGTGGGCCAGTCTGCCGCCAGGGCGGCATCTGAAATCAGCAGTGCCAGAAATGCCGCAAGTGCCAGCGTTCCTGACTTGGCCCCGATCATTTTTCGAGCAGAAGCAACTGCTGCACCGAGCCGCGCTGCCCCGCGTCGTCCAGCCATTCGACCGTCACGCTGCCGCCTTGTTCGGGGATGGTGATGGGGAAGGCGAGGAACGGGTTGGCGGCCATGCCGGTGCCAGGCTCCAGATCAAGGATGGGCTTGCCGTTCACGCTCACACGCACCTGCGTGATGACGTTACGCAGAATCCGGCGGCCCGAGTCATCGACGCGAAAGCCCGTCTCCATCGGGTGGCCCACAATCCAGCGCGCCTCGATGGTGTTGCCGGGGCGCATGGTGCCGACAAAAGTCAGGCGGGAAGGGATTTGAGTGGCCATACAGATTTAGCTCGCGTCGAAACAAGCGGATGACGTGATGACTGTTGGGGCGCTGGCACCGAGCTTGCTGCCGTCGCTCAAGGTCGCCACCACCCACGCGTCCTGGCTCGCGGCCAGCCGCAGCCGCGCGGTGAAGGTGTAGCGTGCCTGCGGCTCGATCAACCGCAGCTTGAGCGCGCGGGTGCTGGGGTTCTCGGGTAAAAAGACATCAATGCTCTGAATTTTCAAACCGGCTGGCGCGACGATGCTGACCTGCATCGGCACCGACGCTCCGGTGTCCGCCAGGCGCGGAAAGTCCAGCGTGATGCCGTCAGATTTGAGCTTCATCGCCACCAGGTCGCGCTGGGTGATCAAGTCCACAAAGGCTTGTGACGAAGCGGCACCGTGGAGGGCCAGCAGCGGCAGCACAGCAAGGCTGGCGTATTGGCGGCGGTTGATGGTGCGGTTGAACATGGGTGTGCCAGTCTATTTCAAGGTGAGCAAAGCTGACACAACGTGGGCAATCTGCTCGTCACTGAGTATCGATTGAGCCCGCACGGAGCTGTTGGTTCCCTGCGTCGTGCCAAAGGGCGGCATCAGCGTATTGGGCTTGATTTTGCGTGCGTCGTTGACCCATTGGCGCAATTCTTCTGCGCTGTAGCGGCTGGCAACCTTTTCCAATGCTGGCCCGAAGCTGCTGGCAATGCCGGTTTGGCCTGGCAGCGTGTGGCAGGCAATGCAGTTGCCCGCATTGCCCGCATTCATGATGCGAAAACCCTGCTCCGGGACAGCTTGCGCAGCGACCGGGTTGACGGTGAGCAGCAAACAGATTGCGCCCGCCAAAATGGCGCGTGGGGAGTGAGAATGATCATTCATCGCGAAGTGCCTAAGATCAATTGTGGCATGGTCAGGTCGGCTCAAGCACGGTGCTTTGCGCAGGCGAAGCGGCTGGCTGCGTGTCGGCTTGCTCAATACGCTCGACCATCAAGTCGACGAAATTATCGCCGCCCAGGGCAATGCGTACTCGCACCGGCAGGTACTGCAGGCTCGGTGCAAACCACATTTCTGCAAGGATAGGGCCACGCGGGTTGGCAAGCGGTCTGGGTTTTAGGTGGAATGCTTCAATCGGGCCCATCGTAGGTGTTTGCAGAATCTCCGGGGCCAGCACGTCGTAAGTCCAAAAGTCAAGGCCCCCTGGGCGCGCCAGCCACACGCGAACTTCAGCGCCCGCTTTGAGGGTGTCAACCCCCGTGGAAAAACGATGGCTCAACTCCACAAACTGGCTGGCCGTGTCTTGCACCGTGGTGGGCCGCACATCCACACGGCCATTGTTGAACCGAATCTGCGTGTCTTCAAAGTCAACACGCCGTACGGCACCGGGTAGCTTCTCTTCATAGACCTCCGGCAGCAAGCCTGCTTCGGTGATCTTGCCCTGGCTGGTCATGGACGCGATGACGATGCTTGACAGACTCATGTCCAACCGAACCTGGTATCGGCGTGACTCTGGCTTGCCGTCGGCCCCGGGCACCTGTTGCCACTGCACCCGGGCACTGCCGTTCAGCTCGCCCCGGTAGTTGCCGGTGAGGCGGTAGGTGAGGCGTGTGTCAGGCGGCCAGGCGTCTTGCGGCGGGCCGGGCTCGGCACCAGGAAGATCAGGCGCAGCAGGTGGGGTGGGTTCGGTGCTTGGGGGTGTTGGCGCGGGCGGCGGGCTGCTTTCGGCCTTGGGTGGCGACGCCACGGCCACCGCCTCACTGGAGGGGGCGATAGCTGTTGCTGCTGGTGTCGACTTCTTCGGCAGCTTTGGTCTGGCGACAGGGGGTGGGGGTGTCAAACTCGCCGCCAGCGGTTCAGGCGCTTTCGTGGGCTCAACAATGCGCGTGAACATCGGCTCGGCCAACTTCGCAAGCTGTTTGGGGCCCCGTATCTCGTCAGACAGCCATGTCAGCATGCCCCAGTGCAGCAGCAGCACGGCACCCAGCAAAAGCAAAAGCGATAACCTGGGTTTCATACTTCTAGAGTATTCTGATGTCGACGCACAAGCTCATCACTTCCTTCATAACTGAATCAACATGACCCATCACACTGCCCGCCATTCCCGGTTCGCCATTTTCGTCTTTTCTGTGCTCTTGCTGGGCGGATGTGCTCACACACCAAGCGCTGGCCCGGATGTGATCAGTAACATTCAACTCGGGCCACGACCTTACTTTTTAGTGAACGACATGGCAGACGGCCCGCTCAAGGTCAAACTGCAGAGCTGCTCGAATGGGCCCTTTGAAAAAACCTCCTTCTCAATTGGCCATCGTGGTGCGCCGCTGATGTTCCCAGAGCACACCAAAGAGTCTTATGAGGCGGCGGCACGAATGGGTGCGGGCGTGTTGGAGTGCGACGTGACCTTTACGAAAGACAAGGCCCTGGTGTGCCGCCACGCGCAAAACGATTTGCACACCACCACCAATATTCTCGCGACACCGCTGGCTGCCAAATGTACCAAGGGGTTTACACCGTTTGATGCGGCAACCAACAAGCCCGCGTCGGCCGAATGCCGCACCAGTGACATTACGCTGGCTGAGTTCCGGACGCTGCGCGGCAAGATGGACGCCTCCAACCCGCGAGCGCGCACGGTCGAGGAGTATCTGGCAGGCACAGCCCCCTGGCGTACCGATTTGTACAGCGGCCCGACCAGTGGCACGCTGATGACGCATGCTGAGAGCATCAATCTGTTTCAAAAACTCGGCGTGAAAATGACGCCCGAGCTGAAATCGGCTGCCGTCACTATGCCGTTTGAAGGATTCAGCCAGGAGAACTATGCGCAGAAAATGATTGATGAATACAAGGCTGCGGGTGTGCCCCCCACGCAAGTCTTTGCGCAATCGTTTGACATCAAGGATGTGCTGTATTGGGTGAAACAGGAGCCTGCATTTGGCAAGCAGGCGGTGTTTTTGGACAGCGCGAACTCGGTGGCCGAACTGCCCAACCTAGAGAAGCTTAGCAGCTACAAGGCCCAAGGTATTCAAATTGTGGCACCGCCCATCTACGCGCTGCTGGATGTGAAAGATGGAAAGATCGTCGCATCCGAATATGCCCGCAACGCCCAGCGGGCGGGCCTGAACATCATCACATGGTCGCTGGAGCGATCGGGCTTGCTGGCCACGGGCAAGCCAGGTTGGTACTACCAGACGGTCGACAAGGCCATCAAGCGCGAGGGCGACATGATGCAGGTGCTGGATGTGCTGGCCAAAGAGGTCGGCATTTTGGGTATCTTCTCGGACTGGCCCGCCACGGTGACTTATTACGCTAACTGCATGGGTCTGAAGTAAGTCAGGTTGCCTGAGAATCCAGACGGCGCGCACCCCATGTTCCCGCGACCGCGCCCAGTGCTTGTGCCAGGACAAACCCAAACGCGCTGGCGGGGGCGATGCCTGCAAAGCTGTCGCTCATCATCCTGCCCAGCACGGCAGCGGGATTGGCAAAGGATGTGCTGGCCGTGAACCAATAAGCCGCGCCGATGTAGCAAGCCACCAACACGCTGGCCTTACCGGGTGGCGAGCGCAAGATCACAAAAATCAAGCCAGCCGTGGCCACCGCTTCAGCCACCCATTGACCCCAGCCGGTGAACTGGCCGGTGGCATCAAAACCGCCCCGAAGTTTGCTGCTGAATTGCAGAATCGGGAAGTCGAACATGAGATGAGCAAGCCATGCACCGACCACAGCGCCCAGTAGTTGAAATGCTATATAAAAAACAGCTGTTGATGCTCTGTTTACGGGCGCAAGAATACCTTTAGACCACATCACCAGCGTCACCACCGGGTTGAAGTGCGCCCCGCTGATGGGCCCCAGAGTTTCGATCAGCACGTACAAGGCGAACACAGTTGCCAAGGTGTTGGCAAGCAGTGCCACGCCATCGTTGCCACCGCTCAATCGCCCAGCCATGATGCCCGAGCCAATCACGGCGCAAAGCAGGGCGGCCGTACCTAAAAACTCAGCAAATAGCTTTTGGGCAAGTGTGGGGCTCATGAGCGGGCAAGACCGCGCGCGCTGGTTTGCAGCATCAACTTGCTGACCGCGCTGGCAGGCAAATTGATCAGCAACTCCAAACGACGGTGAATCATCAGCAGAGTTTGGCGAAACGCCTCTTCCTTGATTGCGGCGCTGGCGGTGCCTTCGGACGGATCGGCTAGACCCCAATGTGCAGTGGCCGGCTGGCCGGGCCAAAAGGGACAGACTTCACCTGCAGCGTTGTCGCACACGGTGATGACCAAATCCATGTGCGGCGTACCCGGCGCGGCGAACTCGTCCCAGTTTTTGCTGCGCAAGCCGTCTGTGGCGATGCCTGCCGAGCGCAAAACCTTCAAACCCAGCGGGTTGGGCTGCTGGTTCTCGCGTGGGCTGCTGCCTGCGGAAAATCCCTTGAACCGGCCTTTGCCGATGTGGTTGAGCAATGCCTCAGCCAGGATGCTGCGTGCCGAGTTGTGGGTGCACAGAAAAAGGACATTGATGGGAGATGTATCCATGGTGTTTCGACTTTCCTGGGGTTTCGTGGGTTATCCGGAGTTTTAGCAAGGTACGCAGATAGCTTTGTCCACCACGTCGCACGACGCACCTTGGCAGCAGTGCGCGGTGAGGTAGGCGAGCAAAGCCGTCATATGGTGGAAATTGGCGCGGTAAATCAGATTACGTCCGCGTGGCTCGCAACTGATCAGTCCGGAGTGCGTCAGCTCTTTGAGGTGAAACGAAAGCGCACTGTTGGAGATGGCGAGCTGCTCGGCAATGGCCCCTGGTGTCAAGCCTTCGCCGCCGGCCACCACCAGCGCCTTGAAGGCACGCAAGCGTTGAGGTTGGGCGAGCGCAGCCAGTGCGGTCACGGCTGCAGGCTCAAGGATTTCAGTCGTTGGGGTTTTCATAGTTCAATTATGCATGAAATATTCAATGGTTATTTCTCTCGGAAACGCCCGCTTCATCCGTGAATTAGTTCCACAAGTGGCAAGCCTCCCGCGAATCCGCGCGCGTGGCTGGCACGTATCCTCTGTGCGCAAGGGTAGGTGAGTGACAGGATAATTTCTACCCAGCGTGCCCGGTCTGATCAAAACTGAAAAAATTCCATGAAACAAAAAACCGTAAAACGAATCAGTAGAACGCTGGCAATCACAGCAGCCGTCATCAGCATCGGGGTTGCGCATGCCGATACGGGCAAGCTGCTGCTCACCGGCGGCGTCTCGTCCATCAGTGGCGCAGCAGGCGGGGGTCTGACACCGTGGGCGGTGATTGGCACCAATGCCACGCGCAGCGAGTGGGGTGTGTCTGCCTTCGCCACGCGCGCTACGACGCAAGACTACGGCCTGAACATTCTGGGTGCCGCACTGGCCTACAACGAGCGCTTTGAAGTGTCTCTGGCACGCCAGGAGTTTGATGCGTCGCCCGCAATCGCATTGAACGGCATTGCCGCGTTTGGTGTCACACCGGGCCAGCGCATCAACATGGACGTGCTGAGCCTCAAATTCAAAGTAGCCGGGGATGCGGTGCTTGACAGTGATTCGTTCATGCCGCAAATTGCTGTGGGACTCGAGCATAAGAATGTCGCACCGGGCTCGCTAAATTCTGTCTTCAATTTTCTGGGTACCAAAACCAGTGGCACCGATGTTTACGTCAGCGCCACCAAGCTATTTTTGGCGCAAGGTGTGCTGCTTAACGGAACGCTGCGTTACACCAATGCCAATCAAAACGGCCTGCTGGGCTTTGGCTCCACCGCGTCGGGCAAAGACGGCTACAGCGTGGTGCCCGAGCTGTCCGTCGCCTACCTGATCAGCAAAAACTGGGCGATTGGCGCGGAGTACCGCTTCAAGCCCAACAATCTACAGGCCCTCGGGCAAGCTGCGGGCTTGGGCGACGCGCTGGCGGAAGACGATTGGAAAGACATCTTTGTTGCGTGGGCACCCACCAAAAATGCGTCGCTCACCTTAGCCTATGTGGATCTGGGCCGCATCGTGCCGGGTGTCACCAACAACCGCAGCCAAACAGGCTTCTATTTGTCGGCCCAGCTGGCGTTTTGATTCTTAAGGTTCATCATGAAAAAAGTACTCTCCACTCTCGCATTAATCCTCTGCACGGTCGCCACTGCTCCCGCGTGGGCGCAATCTGCCGCGGCCTCCGGCAGCCTTTACCAAGCCTTTGGCGAAAAGCAGGGCTTGACCCAACTCGTCGACGACTTCCACGCACGCCTTTTGGCCGATGCGCGCATGGGTCCACATTTCAAGCCCGCCAACGCCAAAAACATCAAGGAGCAATTGGTTGACCAGTTTTGCGTGGTGACGGGTGGCCCTTGCGTGTACAAGGGTGCCGACATGAAGAGCGCGCACAGCAACCTGGACATCAACAAAGGCGACTTCAACGCCTTGGTTGAAGTGCTGCAACAATCGATGGATGCCAAGGGCATCCCGTTCGCGACCCAGAACAAGTTGCTGGCACGTTTGGCCCCAATGCATCGCGACATCATCACTGTGGATTGATCATGAAAAAACTGAACCTTGCTCTTCCTTTTGCGTTTCTATGCGCTGCCGGTGCCCACGCAGGTAGCCTGCAAGTGAGCGTGATCGACAAAGACGGCAAGCCCACGCCGGATGCGA
>JANOTO010000069.1:0-13793 GCA_031416395.1 Rhodoferax sp.
GAATACGCCGCCTCGCTTACCTTGCTGATTGAAGGCGCGCTCTTGGCGGTGCTGGTGGTGTTCCTGTTTTTGCGCGATTGGCGCGCCACGTTTATCTCATCGGTGGCACTGCCGCTGTCCGTCATCCCCGCCTTTATCGGCATGAACTACCTGGGCTTTTCCATCAACGTGGTGACGCTGCTCGCGCTAAGCCTGGTGATTGGTATTTTGGTCGACGATGCGATTGTGGAGGTGGAAAACATCGTGCGCCACCTGCGTATGGGCAAGTCTCCCTACCAGGCGGCGATGGAGGCGGCAGACGAGATTGGCGTGGCGGTGATTGCCATTACCTTCACCTTGATTGCGGTGTTTTTGCCGACGGCATTCATGAGCGGCATTGTGGGCAAATTCTTCAAGCAGTTTGGCTGGACCGCGGCGCTGGCGGTGTTTGCGTCGCTGATCGTAGCGCGCATGCTCACGCCGATGATGGCCGCTTATATCTTGAAGCCGCTAGCCAAAGAACACAACCCAAAAGATGGCAAGCTGATGGCCTGGTACATGAGGGCCAGCCGCTGGTGCCTTACGCACCGCTGGATCACCGTCATCATGGCAGGTGCATTTTTTGTCGGCTCCATCATGCTGATTCCGCTGCTGCCCACGGGCTTTATTCCGCCGGACGACAACTCGCAAACCCAGCTCAACCTGGAGCTACCGCCCGGCACCAAGCTGGCGCAAACCCAGGCCGCAGCCGAAGCCGCGCGATTGCTCATCAGCAAAGTAACGCATGTGAAATCGGTCTACACCACGGTGGGCGGCGGTGCAGCGGGCGGCGACCCGTTTGCACCCGGTGGCGCTGCAGAAGCCCGCAAAGCCACGCTCACCGTGCTGTTGGCCGAGCGCGGCGAGAGGCCACGCAAACAGGGCATCGAGAACAACATTCGCAAGGCACTTGAAGAGCTGCCCGGCGTGCGCAGCAAGGTGGGCCTGGGCGGATCGGGCGAGAAATACGTGCTGGCCTTGACGGGTGATGACCCGGTCGCCCTGGGTGCAACGGCAGCTTCGCTGGAGAAAGAGCTGCGCACCATCGAAGGCCTGGGCTCGGTGGCCTCCAGCGCATCATTGGTGCGCCCTGAGCTGACGGTGCGGCCCGACTTTGCCCGCATGGCCGACTTGGGCGTGACCAGCACCGCCATTGGCGAGACGCTGCGCATCGCCACCGTGGGTGACTACGATGCCGCCTTGCCCAAGTTGAACCTGGCGCAGCGTCAAATCCCGATTGTGGTCCGCCTGAGCGACGATGCACGCAACGACATCGGCGCACTGGAGCGCCTGATGGTGCCCGGCAGCAAAGGCCCCGTGATGCTCAGCCAGGTCGCCAGCATTGAGCTGGCGGGTGGCCCGGCGGTGATCGACCGCTTCAACCGCGCGCGCAATGTGCAGTTTGAGGTCGAGCTGTCGGGCATGCCACTGGGCGAAGTGACCAAGGCCGTCAACGAGTTGCCAACTATTAAAAATCTGCCTGCGGGTGTCAAGCAGGTGGTGATTGGCGATGCCGAGGTGATGGGCGAACTGTTCGCCAGCTTTGGCTTGGCCATGATGACGGCGGTGCTGTGCATCTACATCGTGCTGGTGCTTTTGTTCAAGGATTTTTTGCATCCGTTCACGATTCTGGCGGCACTGCCGTTGTCGCTAGGCGGTGCGTTTGCGGCCCTGCTGATTGGCGACAAGAGCTTTTCGATGCCCTCACTGATCGGTTTGATCATGCTGATGGGCATTGCCACGAAAAACTCGATCTTGCTGGTCGAGTACGCCATCGAAGCCCGCCGGGGCCGCCCAGCGACAGAAACGCAGGAAGCCGTGCCGCCCATGAACCGGCTGGATGCGCTGCTGGATGCCTGCCACAAGCGCGCCCGCCCCATCGTCATGACCACCATCGCCATGGGCGCGGGCATGATGCCAATTGCCTTCAGTTGGGGTGCCTCTGACGGCAGCTTTCGCGCCCCGATGGGTGTGGCGGTGATTGGCGGTTTGATGACCTCCACCTTGCTCAGCCTGCTGGTGATTCCGGCGGTGTACACCCTGGTCGACGATTTGGAACACCTGCTGAAACGCGTCTTCAACCGCCTGCGCGGCAGGAAACGCCATTCACCCACTGTCGCCCCAACTGTCGCCAAGGTTACCTGAAAACATGGGCCACGCATTGATCAATTTCCGGTGAACTATTTCGGCAGGTAAGCGTCTACTTGTTAGCAGGTGCCGTGGGTCATGGGTTTTCAGGGCAGTCTGCGCGGTTGTTCCTTCAAAAAAACCCAAAAATCAGGAGACTTGTATGACGCACGTTCGAGGTATTCGTCCATGGCCACTGTTGGCCTGGGCGCTCACCGGGGTAGTGGCCTTTGGCTTGGTGTCTTGCGGTGGCAGCAGCGGTGACAACGCCACCGTGATACCACCCGCTGTTGCGACAACAACCTATACGGCATCGCTATCCGGGGATCAGGAGGTTGCAACACCCACCACCACCGGCGGCGTAGGCACGGGGACTTTGACATTTGATCCGTCAACACTGGCGATCAGTGGCGGCATCGCTATCAATGGCATCACCGCCACCGCAGCCCACATTCACCAGGCTGATGCGGGCGTAAACGGTGCTGTCATCGTGCCGCTGACCGAGTCGCCCGCTGGCAGCGGCAATTGGATCGTTCCCACCAATTCGGTGCTGACTCAGGCGCAAGCCACTGCTTTGGCGGCAGGCGGGCTCTATTTCAATGCGCATACCCCAGCCAACCCTGGCGGCGACATTCGTGGGCAGATTGGCCGCAGCGTATTTGCGGTGCAGATGTCACCTGCGCAGGAGGTGCCCGCCAACACCACGACGGCATCGGGCACCGGCTTGCTGGTGCTTGATCCGGTGACCAAAAGATTCACGGCACGCGTCACGCTGACAGGCATGACCGCCACTGCGGCGCACATTCACAACGGCGCGATTGGCAGCAACGGCCCGGTGATCTTTCCTTTGAGCGAGACGGTGGCAGGCAGCGGTATCTGGGCGGCGGCGGCTGATGCCACCCTGACGGATGCGCAGATTGCATTGTTGAGTGCAGGCAGCCTGTACTTCAACGCCCACAGCTCGGCTCTCCCCGGCGGTCAAGTGCGTGGGCAGATCGCCCGCAACATCCGCTACGCAAGTCTTAGCGGTGCGCAAGAAAATCCGCCCACGCCCTCAACCGCGTCGGGAACCGGCATCCTGGTGGTTGACCCGTTGACGCGCGCGGCATCGGGCAGCATCACGATCAGCGGCATGACGGCGACCGCAGCCCACATCCATCTGGGGGCCACTGGCGTGAACGGTCCCGTGATCGTGCCATTGACCGATGCCGGTGGCGGCGTGTTCAATGTGCCCACTGGTGCTGTATTGACCGCTGACCAGTTCCGGGCCTACAAACAGGGCGAGTTGTACTTCAACGCCCACAGCACCACCAATCCGGGCGGTGAAATTCGGGGACAGATCCGCTAACTGCTAGGATCCCGATCGAATACGGCGGACGAGCGCCGTTGTCGAATATCCGTCCACAAACGGAATCGGCAGCGCGCGCCCGCCGTAGGCTTCGACGACTTTGGTTTCGGCAAGCTTCTGCATGTCGTAGTCGCCGCCTTTGACCAGCAGGTCTGGTTTGAGCGCGGCGATCAACTCCAGCGGTGTGTCTTCATCAAACCAGGTGACGAGGCTGACTGCTTCGAGCGCCGCAATCACGATGGCACGGTCGGCCTCGTTGTTCAACGGGCGCTCGGGGCCTTTGCCCAGGCGTTTGGCAGACGCATCCGTGTTGAGTGCCACGATCAGACTGGCACCCAGCGCGCGCGCCTGCGCGAGGTAGACGACGTGGCCCCGATGAATGACATCGAACACGCCGTTCGTGAACACCAGCGGCCTGGGCAGCGTTTTAAGGCGCTCAAGTGCCTGAGCGCGGCTGCAAATTTTGTCCAGCATCAATGAGCGGTCAAACCCAGATCAGGCGTGTGAGATCGCTACAGGGGTTGGCCCCGCCAATTCACGCGCCAACTCCTTGCGGTATTTGTTGAGGTCTTGCACGGTCTCAAAGCTGCGGTGCAGCAGCAGGCTCATGTTGTGCAAGATACGCTCGACCACCTTGTTCTCCCAAGTCGCGTCAAACTTGATCTGCGTATCCAGCCAGTGCTCCAGCCACTCGGGGTTGGGCACGCGGCTTTGAATGGTATCGCGCGGGAACAGCGCTTTGTTGACATGCAAATTGGTCGGGTGCAGGGCTTGCGCCGTTCGCCGTGAGCTGGCCATCAGCACACCGACTTTGGCAAACGCTGTCTTGGCTTCATTGCCAAAATTGCCAATCGCGCGCTTCATGTACTTCAAATAGCAGCCGCCATGGCGGGCTTCATCCTGGCTAAGCCGTGTGTAGATGCTTTTGATAACCGGCTCGGTGTGCCACTGGCTGGCGCGGCGGTACCAGTGGTTCAGGCGGATTTCGCCGCAAAAATGCATCATCAGTGTCTCCAGCGCGGGGGCCGGGTCAAACTCGAAGCGCACGTCGTGCAACTCTTGTTCGGTGGGGGCTAGATCCGGGCGAAAACGCTTCAAATACTCCATCAGCACCAGCGAGTGCTTTTGCTCCTCGAAAAACCAGACCGACATAAAGGCGCAAAAATCGCTGTCGTCGCGGTTGTCGCGCAAGAACATCTCGGTGGCCGGCAAAGCCGCCCACTCGGTGATGGCGTTCATCTTGATGGTCTGGGCTTGCTCATCGGTGAGGCGGCTCGCATCAAACGAGTCCCAGGGGATGTCCTTGGCCATGTCCCAACGGACCGATTCAAGCTGTTTGAAGAGTTCTGGATACAACATGAAGGCGTTTCCTATAGAGCCTGGTTTATCAAAACCTGATTCATTCTAGAACTCCAGTATGTAACCCTTTTGACAATAAGGGAGGTGTTTAGCCTGCTATTGAATTCGGAAACTCGTATTCAGGCAGGCTGGCTGTCCAGGAAGCTCGCACGCAGCATGAGCTTCTCCTGCAATTTCGCCAGATTAGCGTGCTCCGCGCGCCACTCCACCTGCGGGAAGCGGAAGTCCAAGTAGCCCAATGCGCAACCCACCGCAATATCGGCCAGGCTGAAGTGAATGCCGCCGCAAAACGGTTTGTCGCCCAGACCTTTGCTCATGGCTTTGAGGCAAGCGGTGATCTTGTCCATCTGGCGGTCTATCCAGGCCTGGCTGCGTTGCACTTTGGTACGGCCGTCCCAGGTGGCTTCCAGGCGCGCGAGGATGGCGGCATCGAGCAGGCCATCGGCCAGCGCTTCCCAGGTTTTGACCTCCGCGCGCTCACGCCCGAGCGACGGGATGAGCTTGCCGACGGGCGACAGCGTATCCAGGTATTCCACGATCACGCGGGAGTCAAACAGCGCCTCGCCACCTTCCATGATGAGGCAGGGCACCTTGCCCAACGGGTTCGATTCGCCAATGGCGGTGTCTGCCGCCCAGACGTTTTCGGCCACAAAACTGTAGTCCAGTTTTTTCTCCGCCATGACGACACGCACTTTGCGCACATAGGGGCTGGTGATGGCGCCAATTAATTTCATGGGGGACTTGCTTGAGGTGATTTGCGTCATGTTGTGGACTTATTCTAGCCATTAGCACCGAACCTGAGCATCTCTCGAAAGTTGCCCAGCCGATAGTTGCAGGTTACCAGACCGCAACCCGAGCCCGACAAACCTACAATTGAGCGATGACTTTCTCCACCATTTCCGCCCTCTCGCCGCTGGACGGCCGCTATGCACCGAAGCTGGCCGCTCTGCGTCCGATCATGAGTGAGCAAGGCTATATGCAGCGCCGCGTGCAGGTCGAAGTGTCCTGGTTCATCGCGCTGAGCGATGCGGGCTTTGCGGAGTTCAAGGCGTTATCGCCCGGAGCGCGCACCTATTTGACAGGCCTGGTCAAAAACTTCACGGAGACCGATGGCCGTGCCATTAAAGAGATCGAGAAGACCACCAACCATGACGTGAAAGCCGTCGAATACTGGATCAAGTCCAAATTCGAAGCCCGTCCCGAGCTGCAAAAAGCCGCCGAGTTCGTCCACTTTGCCTGCACCAGCGAAGACATTAACAACACCAGCCACGCACTGCAACTCAAAAGCGGGCGCGACACCGTGCTGCTGCCGGCGCTGGATGCGGTGATCGCCAAATTGCGCCACATGGCGGGCCAGTTTGCCGACGTGCCGATGCTCAGCCGCACCCATGGCCAAACTGCCAGCCCCACCACGGTGGGCAAAGAAATCGCCAATGTGGTGATGCGACTGGCGGCGGCGCGGGCCAAAATTGCCGACGTGAAGCTCTTGGCCAAGATGAATGGCGCAGTGGGCAACTACAACGCGCATCTGTCTGCTTGGCCGGAGTTTGACTGGGAGGCATTCAGCCGCAAAGTCGTCAGTTCACCCGAACCGCTGGGCCTGGGCCTGGCGTTTCAGCCCTACAGCATCCAGATCGAGCCGCACGACTACATGGCTGAGCTGTTTGATGCCGTAGCCCGCACCAACACGATCCTCATCGACTGGTCGCGCGACGTTTGGGGCTACGTCAGCCTGGGTTATTTCAAGCAAAAGCTCAAAGCGGGGGAAGTCGGCTCCAGCACCATGCCGCACAAAGTCAACCCGATTGACTTTGAAAACGCCGAAGGCAACCTGGGCCTGGCCAATGCGCTGCTCAAGCATTTGAGCGAAAAGCTGCCGATCAGCCGTTGGCAGCGTGACCTGACCGACAGCACCGTACTGCGCAATATGGGAGTGGCGCTGGGCTACGCTGTGCTGGCCTACCAGTCCTTGAGCGCGGGCTTGGGCAAGCTGGAGATCAACGAAGCGGCGATTGCCAAAGACCTGGATGCCTCCTGGGAAGTAATGGCCGAGCCGATTCAGACCGTGATGCGCCGCTTTGGCCTGCCCGAGCCTTATGAGCAGCTCAAAGCGTTCACGCGCGGCGAGCCCATGACGCGCGAATTGATGCAAGGCTTCATCGCCAAGCTAGAGATCCCCGAGGTTGACAAACGGCGCCTGTTGACCATGACACCTGCCAGTTACACCGGCATGGCTGCAAAGTTAGCTCGGCGGGTTTGAGCTGCTCATGGCCCTCAAATCCACCATCTTCAAAGCCAGCCTGCAAATCGCCGATATCGACCACGGCTACTACGCAGACCACGCCCTCACCCTCGCGCGCCACCCGAGCGAGACGGATGAACGAATGATGATTCGTCTGGTCGCCCTTGCGTTGCAGGCGCACAAGCTGCAATCGGTTTGCGCGGGTGACGGCACGCTGGCTTTTGGCGAGGGCATGTCGGATCCGGACGAGCCCGATGCCTGGTTGCGCGATTTCACCGGCCGCACTCGGCTTTGGATCGAGGTCGGCCAGCCCGAGGACAAACCGCTGCTTAAAGCCTGCGGCAAGGCTGACGAAGTGGTGCTGTATAGCTTCAGCTCGTCTGCCGAGGTGTGGTGGAAAGGCATCCAGACCAAATTGAGCCGCCCGCAGAACCTCAGTGTTTTCAGAGTGCCCGCCGCCGCCTCGCAGGCGCTGATACCACTGGCGCAGCGCAGCATGCAGCTGCAGGCGACGATTCAGGAGGGCGTG
Organism: Rhodoferax sp.; assembly: GCA_031416395.1. Lineage (GTDB taxonomy): Bacteria > Pseudomonadota > Gammaproteobacteria > Burkholderiales > Burkholderiaceae_C > JANYCG01. The sequence continues at coordinate 7,624 of JANOTO010000069.1, forward strand.
CTGATGCTCGGGGATGGCTCGGCTACGGTAGACATCGAGCCCTCGCGCTGGAAGTGAACGACTGACGCGGCAATTTTTCGACGGGCCGCCCCTAGAAAAATTAGCCCCCTTGGGGGGCAGAGACCCACACGCTGTGGGGGAACGTGGGGGCGTTACTTTGCGCGTTCGGCATACTTGTTAAACCGCCAAGCCGAATTCTCCATCGTGATGCGCCGCCAGGTTTGGCGCTTTTCAGCCGGGCGCATGTCCACCCAATGCTGCACCTCTTCGAAGCTGCGGCCACAGCCTTTGCAGGTTTCGTCGCCCTGGCTGGTCGAGCAAATGGCGATGCAAGGGGTGTCTGGCGTGCTCTCGTACCAGGCCAGCCAGGCTTGGTAAGCCAATTTCGGAAATGAAAATTCATCAGCCAGCACCTCGTGATGGAAGATCATCAAGGCATAAACCTCCGCCAGTGCACGGGTTTCCGCACACAGCGAAAAGCCATCCGGCGACGGTTTTTTATCCCGCCAGAAATTGATGGCCGACTCAATGTCGGTGATGTGAATACCTGCCACGAGATCAATTCCATTTTGCCGACCCCCGGCCAGCAGGTCTGATTATTCCCTCATCCAAGCCGCGTTCGGTGCTTTTGGACGGTGTTCTGACAACACATCAGATGACACGCCAATTACTATAATATGCATAGCTAGTCATGCATATGATTCGAGAGCTAGGACGCTATTATATTGAAAATTTCGATGTAATTCGTGAAAGCCTGTTAATAATTAACTCACAGGTTAATTATTAACAGTTTTCACCGAATCACCCGAAAATCTACGCCGCCAGCCGATTTTGCAGCTTCACCCGGGTTTCTTCCAGCTCTTTGGGCAAATGATGCTTCAACTGGGTGAACAGCTCGGTGTGCAGCTTCAGTTCAGCCGTCCAGGCGGCCTTGTCGAAGCTGGTGACGGTGTTGAACTGGTCTTTGCTGAAGTTCAAACCGGTCCAGTTGAGCTCTTCGTAAGTGGGGCTGATGCCGAAGGGCTGATCAACGCCTTTGGCCGACCCTTCCATGCGGTCGATCATCCACTTGAGCACGCGCATGTTCTCGCCGTAGCCGGGCCAGACGAACTTGCCATCCGCGCCTTTTCTGAACCAGTTGGTGCAGAAGATGGCGGGCAGCTTGGCGCCGCTGGCAGACAGCTTTTCGCCCAAGGTGAGCCAATGTTGGAAGTAGTCGCTCATGTTGTAGCCGGCAAAGGCGATCATCGCGAAGGGGTCGCGGCGCACCACGCCTTGCTGGCCGGCGATGGCGGCTGTTGTTTCGCTGCCCATGGTGGCGGCCATGTAAACACCTTCAACCCAGTTGCGGCCCTGCGACACGAGTGGCACGGTAGTGGAGCGACGGCCACCGAAGATGAAGGCATCAATCGGCACGCCTTTGGGGTCGTCCCACGCGGCATCCAGCGCCGGGTTGTTGGTGGCGGGCACCGTGAAGCGCGAATTGGGGTGTGCGGCGGCACGGGGTTTGCCGTCCACCGCGTTGTCTTTGGCGATTTGTGGCGTCCAGTCGCGGCCTTGCCAGTCGATCAGGTGCACGGGCAGGCTGCCGCTGTCGTGCTCCAGGCCTTCCCACCAAACGTCGCCGTCGTCGGTCAGCGCGACATTGGTGAAGATGGTGTCTTTGTTCAGGCTCAGCATGCAGTTCGGGTTGGTCAGCATGTTGGTGCCGGGGGCCACGCCAAAGTAACCAGCCTCGGGATTGATGGCATACAGTTTGCCATCGGAATTGGGCTTGATCCAGGCAATGTCGTCGCCAATGGTGGTGACTTTCCAGCCTTCAAAACCAGTGGGCGGCACCAGCATGGAGAAATTTGTTTTACCGCAGGCGCTGGGGAAGGCTGCGGCAACGTGGTATTTTTTACCCGTTGGGTTGGTCACACCCAAGATCAGCATGTGCTCGGCCAGCCAGCCCAGGCCACCGGAGGGCCCCTGCGAGTCCGCTCTGCCCATGGTGGACGCGATGCGCAGCGCAAAGCATTTTTTGCCCAGCAGCGCGTTGCCGCCGTAACCGGAGCCGTAGCTCCAGATCTCGCGGGTCTCCGGGAAATGCACGATGTACTTGGTCTTGTTGCACGGCCATTTCACATCCTCCTGACCCGGCTGTAGCGGCGCGCCGACCGTGTGGATGCAAGGCACGAAGGCACCATTGACTCCGAGCACGTCGTACACCGCCTTGCCCATACGCGTCATGATTTTCATGTTGACGGCGACGTACGGGCTGTCTGACAACTCCACGCCGATGTGCGCGATGGGCGAGCCCAGCGGGCCCATCGAGAATGGCACCACGTACATGGTGCGGCCGCGCATGCAGCCTTGAAAAAGCGGGTTCAGCGTGGCGCGCATCTCGGCGGGAGCCATCCAGTTGTTCGTGGGGCCAGCGTTTTCTTGCTTTTCGGAGCAGATGAAGGTGCGGTCTTCGACGCGGGCCACGTCGGTTGGGTCAGACCAGGCCAGAAAGCTGTTGGGCCGTTTGGCGGGGTTCAGCCGCTTGAACACCCCCGCAGCCACCAATTGCTGGCAAAAGCGGTCGTATTCGGCCTGCGAGCCGTCGCACCAGTGAATGGCGTCGGGCTGGGTCAGGGCGACCATGTCGGCCACCCAGGCAATCAGGGCGGCATTTTTGACGTAGCTTGGGGTTTGAAGATTCAATCCTTGCATCACGGGTGAGTTCATCGAAGGGCTCCTAGTTTAAAAATCGTCTTTTCGAAGTCGCTGCCAGCTTTGGCTGACTTGGAGAAAACGGCCCAAACTTAGGGTTAACCTGCGGGAAACGAAGGTTAACCCAGCGTGGGATGACGATTTTATGAACTCAACAGGGAGTTACCAACCAATTACTGCCGAAAGTTATGCAAAACTTGCATTGGTTTATGCGGGCAGCGGTGCGCTGCAAGAAAGAGGTGGGGCCGCGCAGACCCCGAACGAAGTGACCGAATCAGGCCACTCATCAACCGCCATTACGCCATTGACACGGCGATAAACGCCAACAAAAACATCAACACGCCACCCACGATGGGCAGCACGATGGGGATCAAAGGCAAGATGGCTTCGGTCGCATCGGGCACATGTTCTTGGGCGGCTTCATGAGATTTGGCTGGCTCGGACATGATGATTCTTTCTAAATGGGGTGGGCATATTGCCGACTACTGACGCGATTTTAACCGTTCGCCAACGCTTTGGCGAGGCGGCTTTGCGCCCTGCTGAACACATAAGCGCAGGGTCAAAGTAAGGCAAAGGTCGTGGTCACACGACAGACGCTCTTGCCTTCCGTGGCACCGCGAATATCGATCTCTCCAAACGCGAGTGATCGCCCCGCGCGAATTAGCCGAGCCGTGACCAGGCAATCCTGGTCGAACACGGGTCGCAGAAAAACCGTATTCAGCTGAACGGTGGTGCAGGGTTTCAACTCGCCAAAGTAATTGATCAATGTCAGCACCATGGCGGTGTCTGCCGCAGCCATCAAAGCCTGACCACACAACTGGTTGCCGGTGCGGGACAGGCGGCTGGAAAGGGGCAACCTCAGTGTCACTTTGCTTTCGCCAAAATCCTCCACGAGCAGGCCCATATCCTGAATCCAGGGGGCGAAATAAGTGGGAATTGCGTCTTGTAGTGTGGCTATGTCCATGGCGCATTATCTCAACCCCCGAAGCTCAATCTCCACAACCAGGCGCCACCGTCGGCACGGCTTTCAAACCATCTGGGCCTCCAACCCCTTCGCCGTCAATTGCGCCAACACATCAGCAATGTGCGCGCGGTTGCGGGTTTGAATGACAAGCTCAATCTCCACATTTTGCGCAGACAACGTGGTGAATGCCCGCTGGTGATGCACTTCGTCAATGTTTGCCCCGGCCTGCGCCACGCTGGCGGTGATGGTGGCCAGCGAGCCCGGCACGTCGCGCGCGCTGACACGGATACGCGCCAACCGACCCGCGCGCACCATGCCGCGCTCGATAATCGCGGCCAGCAGCAGCGGGTCGATATTGCCACCGCACAGCACTAAGCCGACGCGCTTGCCCGCAAAGCGCTCGGGGTATTTCAGCAGCGCCGCCAGCCCGGCGGCACCCGCACCTTCCACCAGGGTTTTTTCAACTTCGAGCAGCATCACGATGGCCTGCTCAATATCGCCCTCGTCCACCAGCACCAGGTCATCGACCAGTGCCTTGATGATGGCTGTGGGAATTTTGCCGGGCGTTCCCACCGCGATTCCCTCGGCTATGCTGTTGCTGCCCTGCGGGTGCGCGGTGCCCTTGATGGCGTTGAACATGCCGGGGAAGCGCGTGGTTTGCACGCCGACGATTTCAATGCCGGGCTTGATGGCTTTGGCGGCCGTCGCCATGCCGGCGATCAAGCCGCCACCACCCACGGCGACGATCAGCGTGTCAAGCTCAGGCACCTCGTGCAGCATCTCCAGCGCCACCGTGCCTTGGCCGGTGACGATGTCGACATCGTCGTAGGGATGAACGAAGGTGAGCCCTTGCGCTTGAGCCAGCGCGAGCGCATGATTACGGGCCTCATCCAGCGTGTCGCCATGCAGCACAATTTCTGCCCCAAAGCCGCGCGTGCGCTCAATTTTCACGCCGGGGGTGAAGCGCGGCATCACGATGGTCGCCTTCATCCCCAGGCGCTGTGCGTGGTACGCCACCCCCTGCGCATGGTTGCCCGCACTCATGGCGATAACGCCGGTTTCGCGGTTTTCGATCTGCACCAGCTTGTTGCACGCACCGCGCTCTTTGAAGGAGGATGTGAACTGCAAATTTTCAAACTTGAGGAAAACCTGCGCGCCGGTGATGTCAGACAGGGTTCGGGAGGCCACGCAGGGGGTCGCCAAAACTTGCCCAATAAGCCGATCTGCGGCACTTTGGATGTCTTTGAGTTGAATCATGGGCCACAAGTGTTGCAGATTTCACGATCCGCGTGTTGCATGTCTTCCAAGACGGCCCAGTCTGCGTTATGGTGAAAGTCGAGGAGTCAAAGTTGAGGCCAAACCCTTGTGTCGGCACGGGTTAACAGCAACTTCGGTAAATTGACGTTGTTCCTCGGTTCAATTCTTCTTTTCAGGAGGGGTGAATGGTCAAGCGACTGATGGCGGCTTCAAGCGGTGGGCAAACTCTGGCATCCCCAGGGCTTAAGGACGCGCCCCTGCTGGACTTGATGTGCTCGCATTTTGTATTGACGCTGGCCGTGCGCCAAGGTGCTACCTTCAATGCGCGGCGCGACCTCAATGGTTTGATTTCACTTGCTGGGCGCCACTTGGTGTGGCCACTGTCGGTACTCACCCGCGTACGCGAGTTTCTGGGCCGCCGCTGTGCCACCAATGACAACTGGCGCGGCCACGAGGCCTTGAGCGGCCCGGATTTTCTGGCCAAATTTGGCATCTGGCGCGGCCCGTATGAAGAAGGCACACTGTTCTTCTATCTGGACGAATACGCCAAAGACCAACCCAAAGACCTGATCACGCTCTTGTCGGTCACGGGCGACTGGCTCACCCACGCGTTGAAAAAACAATCCACGTTGGTGGAGAAAAACATCGACGCGCTGGCGGGCCTGCTGCAGCTCAACAAGGCCGAGCGGGCCTTGCTGCTTTATGGCACGCTGGCACGCTACCAGCGCGATTTGCGCAGCATCTTGGTTGAGTTCAAAGTCAACAACGCACCGGAGGCCTACGCGGCGATTGCTGAAGTGGCAGGCGTGAAAGCGGCTGAGGTGGGCGAGGCGCTGCGCGCGGGCTCTCGCCTGGAGCGCATCGGCATGGTCGAGAATTTAATCTCCGAGCACAACATCACCGACCTGGCCGACTTGATGAAGGTCAGCGAAAAACTGCCCCCGGTGCTGATGCGCGAATACCGCGATGAGGCCGAGTTGATGGCGGTGTTCACGCGGCCGTCGAGCAAAAGCCAGTTGACGGTGGAGGATTTCTCCTACGTCAAAGACGACACTGACGTGCTGTGCCGCTTGATTGGTAACGCGGTGGCGCGCAAGGAAGCGGGAGTCAACATCCTGTTGTACGGCCCGCCTGGCACCGGTAAGACGGAGCTCGCCAAAGTGGTCGCACAAGCCGCCAACCTGGAGCTGTATGAGGTCGAATACGCGGACCGCGATGGCAACTCTTTGAGTGGCCGCGATCGCTACCG
>JANOTO010000070.1:0-5432 GCA_031416395.1 Rhodoferax sp.
GACGGCGAGCAGTCGCGCCAGCATTTCGTACACGGCTTTTTGGAGCAGGTGGAGGGCATCGACTTTGAGCACAAAGTGACGATGGGCATCCGCAACAACCGCTATGACGCGCAGGTGCCGCAGGTCGTCTCCGCGCTCAAGCTCAAAGGCCGTGTGCATGCGTTTGAGGCGCAGCTCGCACGCGCGCACACCCAGCGCAAGCTCAAGTTCACGCTGCCCGGCCCGATGACGATTGTGGACACCGTCGCTGATCGCTTCTACGGTGACAAAGTGAAGATGGCTTTCGCCTTTGCCGAGTTGCTGAACCAGGAAGCGCTGGCACTGCAAGCCGATGGCGTGGACATCATCCAGTTTGACGAACCTGCCTTCAACGTCTACATGGCCGATGCCGCAGATTGGGGCGTGAAGGCCCTGGAGCGTGCAGCCCAAGGCCTCACATGCACCACAGCGGTTCATATTTGCTACGGCTACGGCATCAAAGCCAACAACGATTGGAAAGAGGGTTTGGGCGAAGAATGGCGGCAGTATGAAACCGTGTTCCCGGCGCTGGCCAAAAGCTCGATCAAGCAAGTCAGCCTGGAGTGCTATCACTCGCACGTGCCACCGCATTTGATGAAACTGCTGGAGGGCAAAGACGTGATGGTCGGCGTGATTGATGTCGCCAGTGACGTGATTGAAACGCCGGAGGACATCGCCGACACTATCGGCAAAGCCTTGCAGTTCGTGCCCAAGAATCGTCTCTTTCCCTGCACCAACTGCGGCCTGGCCCCGATGAGCCGCGAGGTCGCGATCAGAAAGCTCGAAGCCTTGGCCCAGGGCGCTGCATTGGCCCGTCAACGTTATGGAAGTTGAGATGACGATGCAATCAACCTTGCCCACTGCGATGCCCGCCGAGCTCGGCTTTGCGCCTGATCGCATTCAGCGCCTGTTGGACGCGCTGCAAGACGAGATCAACCGCCATCGCCTGCCCGGCTGTGTGGCGCTGATTGCGCGGCACGGCAAAGTTGCGCTGTTTGAAAGCCTAGGCTTTCAACAAGCCGATACCCAAGTGCCGATGACGAATGACTCCATCTTTCGTATCTATTCGATGACCAAGCCCATTGTCTCGGTGGCGCTGATGATGCTGTACGAGCAAGGCAAGGTGCTGCTGGGCGACCCGGTGGCGAAGTATTTGCCTGAGTTTGCGCATCAAAAAGTGCTAGCAGCAGTCGATGGCGTGGACACCTTGCATCCCGTTCTCCGAGCGGCAACGGTGCAAGATGTACTGCGTCACACGGCGGGTCTGACCTATGAGTTTTTGGGTGCCGATGCTGTGCACAAGCAGTACGCGCAAGCCCGCATGGGCACGCGCGAGCGCAGTAACGCCGAGTACATCCCAGCGCTGGCGGCGCTGCCGCTGGTGGCCGAGCCGGGCACGGTGTGGGAGTACAGCCGTGCGACCGACGTGGTGGGCCGGTTGATCGAAGTCATCAGCGGTCAAACGCTGGGTGCGTATTTGAAAGAGAAGATATTCACGCCGCTGGGCATGACCCACACCGCCTTCTCAGTACCGCCGGAGTTGCATTCAAAAATCGCCGAGCCCTTCGCCAAAGACCCGGAAGGCGCGCCGCAAATGCGCGTGTTTGACATTCGCACGCCGGCGGCTTTCGAGTCGGGCGGCGGCGGACTCGTGTCCACCGCGATGGACTACGCACGCTTCATGCAGTTCATGCTTAACGGTGGCGAGTTGAACGGCACGCGCCTGCTGGGCCCGCGCACGGTGGACTTCATGACCGCTGACCACCTGGGCACCATTCCGATCAATGCAGGCGGCTCCAGCACCTTGATGTCGCCGGGCTACGGCTTTGGCTTAGGCTTCGCCGTGCGCACCGCTTTGGGTTTGGCCAGCGTACCCGGTTCGGTCGGCATGTATTACTGGGGCGGCTTGGCGGGCACGACGTTTTTCATCGACCCCAAAGAAGACTTCTTTGCCACGCTGATGATCCAGGCCCCCAACCAGCGCGAGTACTACCGGCATCTTTTTAGGGACATGGTGTATGCCGCGTTGGTGGACTAATGCTATATAATAAATAGCTTATTATGTATATAATACGAGAGCTAGAGGCCGATTTAACCACTATATTTATGTTTTGAGCGACTTTGATCGTTGAAAATTAACCTACGGGTTAATTTTCAAAGAACCGCGCATGAGCGCTGGCAATCCACCCGCATGCGGGTGGCATCAGGAGTCATGACCGCACGCCCCAAGCGCTTTTCCACTGCTCGCATTGAATGCCCGGAACTTGCTTGTAACGCCACCGCACCTGGTCTGTCGTTTGTCGCCTTCATCGGCACGGGCGCTCCTTCGGCATCGTCGTCCACCAGCCAGCCGCCCCGCGTGACGGCACTCTGAGCGAGCCACCTGCCAGACCGCAGGGCAGGCCTAAAATAGGAGCCGCGAACCCAAAGAAACGAGCCCCCTTTCATGAAAACGCTGTCATCACAGCCCAAGCTGGTCGAGCAGGTGCGTGAGTCGCTGCTGGCGGAAATCGCATCGGGCAAACTGGCACCGGGTGAGCGGGTGGTGCAAGAGCGCATTGCGCAGGCGCTGGGGGTATCACGTCAACCCGTGCAGCAGGCGCTTCAACTGCTGCTCAGCCAGGGCGTGCTGCGCGATGCGCCGGGCAGTCGTCTGGTGATTGCGCCGCTCGACCCCGACCACATCCGCGATATGTATGACATGCGTGCCGTGATTGAGGGCTTGGCCTGCCGCAGAGCGGCTGAGCTGAATGCTGAGAAAGCGGCGCGCCAGGGGCCGGCCTTGATTGAAGCGGGCCGCAAGGCGGTGGCAACCGGCCAGGTGCCAAAAATGATCGCGGCGGACATGCGCTTCCATGATTTCATCCACACCTGGTCGGGCAACTCGCTGATAGCACCTGCGCTGAGCCCGCACTTGACCTACATGCAATGGGTGATGGGCCAGGTGCTGCTGCGCGACGAAAAGCCGCGCGATGTGTGGGACGAGCATGCCGTCATCCTCGATGCCATTGCCAGCGGTAACGGCAAACGGGCCGAGACCTTGGCGCGCGAGCACATCACGCGCGCTGCCGACTTCATGATTGCCAGGTTGGCCGATGGTTCTGCGAGTGTTCCTTAAGACTGCCCGGCCAGGCGCTCTCGCAGCGCCCGGTGCAGCAGCTTTCCGGTGGCATTGCGGGGCATGTCCGCATCATCGATAAACATCACCGACTGCGGGCGCTTGAAGCTGGCCATGCGCCCTTTGCACCACGCCAGCACCTCGCTCTCGCTTAAGTGCGCGCCACTGTGCAGCACAACGACCGCCTTCACCGCCTCGCCCCACTTCTCGTGCGGCACGCCCACCACCGCCACATCCTTCACATGAGGATGAGCGCCGATCACGCTCTCCACCTCAGACGGATAGATGTTCTCGCCACCGCTGATGATCATGTTGCTCTTGCGATCCACCAGATGGATGTAGCCGTTTTCGTCGCGCCGTGCCATGTCGCCCACTGAGCACCAGGCGCCGCGCATGGCCTCGGCGGTTTTCTCGGGGTTGCGCCAGTAGCCGTCAAACACATAGGGTGTGCGGGCGTACAGCTCGCCCACGTCACCGTCAGCAACTTCTTGGCCCTGCTCGTCAAGCAGCTTGATTGCGCCAGAGCCGGCCCATTCACGGCCCACCGAGCCGAGTTGGGCAATTTGCTCCTCGGGGCGCAGCAGCGTAGCCCAGCCCAGCTCGGTTGAGCCATACAGCTCGTGCAGTTTTCCGTTGCGAAAGAAATCCAAAATCGCCAGCTTGGTGTCTTTGCGCGCGGGGGCTGAGGAGATCATCAGTTTGTCGACCGCGCTCACGTCGTAGCGTGCTTTAGTGGCCTCGGGCAGGCCCAGCATCATGATGTAGTGCGTGGGCACCAGCGACGTGAAGGTGACCTTCTCACTGGCCAGGGTGCGCAGCAGGGCCTCGGCATCGAAACTCTTGCGATCATCGATCACGCAGGTCGCGCCAAGGTGGACAAAGGTATGGCTGAAGTAAAGCGAGTTGTCATGGCACATGGGCATCACCAAGAGGCCAATGTCGGCCTTGTTGAATCCCATCTCAAGAGCGGTCGCCAGGGCGATCAAGGTGTTGCCCTCGTGGCTGCGAATGGCACCCTTGGGTCGCCCTGTCGTGCCTGATGTGTACATCAACGCGCAGCAGTCTTTCGGTGCTACTTGCACAGACGGAGTCGCATCGCTGGCACGGGTGATGAGGTCTTCATACCCGGCCCAGAGCGGCGGCGTGGCGGCACCGAAGTGGATGTAAGCGCCATCTTCGATAGCCAGCGTCGCACGCAGCTCGTCCACGCGGTCGCGCAAGTCATCCTGCACGATAAAGGCCTTTGCCTCGCAGTGGGTGGCGATATAGCCGATCTCAGGCGCAGTCAGTCTGAAGTTGATCGGCACGGCAACCAGCCCCGCTGCCGCCAGCGCGCCGTAGATCTCCATCCATTCGGCGCAGTTGTAGGCCAACAGGGCCACCCGGTCGCCCTTTTGCAGCCCCAGGTTCAGAAGGCCATTGGCCAATTGGTTGTTTCGCTGATGCCACTGTGAGAACGTGAGCGACCGCTGCGAGTCGCGCACGGCGATCTTGTGAGGCGACAGCCGGGCGTGGGTCGCTACCGCCTGGGCCACGGTCAAGAGATGATTCATGGTGTTTTGATTAAGATATTTCAGAACTCTGAATTCAGAATACCATAAAATGTTGCTTTTTTGACATCAAACATCCATATGACCTCATCAACCATCTCCGATCAAAGCGCCGCAGCGCTGATCGCGCGTTTCCTGCGTGCGCGGGGCGTGACCACTGTGTTTGGACTCTGCGGCGGCCACATCATGCCGATCTGGATGCGCCTGGACGCTGAGGGCATCCGCATCGTGGACGTGCGCGACGAGCGGGCCGCCGTCTACATGGCGCACGCGCACGGGGAGCTTACGGGCACCGTCGGCGTGGCGCTGGTCACTGCCGGGCCAGGGGTGACCAACGCCATGACCGGTATCGCCAATGCGCATGTGGCGCGGGCGGCTGTGATGGTGCTGTCTGGCACACCGCCGCAGTTTCAGGAAAACCGGGGCGCTCTGCAAGACATGGTGCATACCGAATTCGTGCGGCCCATCACACGTTACGCGCGCACTGTGCGCAATGCAGATCTGGTGTTGCAGGAACTGGACGAGGCCATGGCCCGTGCCTGCGGGCACGGTGGGGAGCCGGGGCCGGTGTATCTCGATTTTCCGGTTGACACGCTGCGTGCCAGCGTCTCGCCAGCGATGCAACTGCCCGAATACTTCCTGCCCCGCACGCCCGTCATGCTCACACCCGATCAAGCCGCCATCACGCAGGCGGTCGAACTGCTGTGGAATGCCAAGCGACCCCTGGTGATCTCAGGGCGCGGCGC
>JANOTO010000071.1:0-6781 GCA_031416395.1 Rhodoferax sp.
CTGCTGACCGCGGCGATGAAGACGTTTTACGACGTGCGCAACCTGCCAGGGCTGAAGAAAAAGCCGTCCACCAGCGAGCTGCTGGATTGGCTCAAATTGCTGGTCGCCGAAGATATTCCGCTGGAAGCCCTGCAAAGCAAAGACGATAAAGTGGCGGTACCGCCGCTGGTCGGCGCGCTGCTGAAAAACGAGCAAGACGTGACGCTGTTCGAAAAACTGGTTTTCATGCAGCGCCACAACCGTTGAAGGCCACTCAAATGGCATTCGTTGATCCGGTTGAGTTGCAAGCGCGCGGCATCAAGCTCGTGCCCTTAGCGCTCAACCACGAGGCGGGCCTACGTAGCGCTGCGTTGGACGGAGAGTTGTGGAATATTCGCGTCACCTCAGTGCCCGAGCCCGAGCAGACCCGCAAATACATCGAAGATGCGCTGACCATGCGTGAGGCGGGGAATCGGTTCGCCTTTGCCGTCACCGATGCGGCGACCGGCACTGTTCTTGGCAGCAGCAGCTACCACGACATCCTGCCCGCAGTAAAGCGGATCGAGATAGGCTACACCTGGTATGCGAAGCGCTGCCAGCGAACGAATGTGAACACCACGGCCAAGCTGCTGCTAATGACGCATGCCTTCGAGACGCTGGGCTGCAACGTGGTGGGTTGGCGCACCGACAACTTCAACTTTGACAGCCAAGCCGCGATTGAGCGTCTGGGTGCGCGCAAAGACGGCGTCATTCGAGGCCACGCCATGCGCCGCGACGGCACGATCCGCGACACCGTGATGTACAGCCTGCGCAGCGGCGAATGGCCCGAGGTGAAGGCGCAGTTGATTCATTCATTGGACAGGCCGCGCGGCTAACCGAACTGCGAAAGGAGAGGCAACACATGCTAATTGATTTTTTCTACACGCTTCGCTCCGCCAAGCTGCCTGTGTCAGTCAAAGAATACTTGACCCTGCTGGAAGCGCTGCAAAAAGGCGTGGTTGGCCCCAACCTTCAGCTCGATGACGATGACGAGAGCCCCGTCGGCTACAAGATTGACGATTTCTATTACCTGAGCCGAACCAGCCTGGTCAAGGACGAGAAGCACTACGACAAGTTTGACCGCGCTTTTGCCTCGTACTTCAAAGGCGTGGAAATGGTGGCCGACTTCACCAAAGACATTCCGCTGGAGTGGCTGCGCAAAAACCTCGAACTTGAACTCAGCCCCGAAGAAAAGGCAAAAATCGAAAAGATGGGCTGGGACGAGCTGATGGAAACGCTCAAAAAGCGCTTCGAAGAGCAGAAAGAACGCCACGAGGGTGGCAGCAAGATGATTGGCACCGGCGGCACGTCACCCTTCGGTGCTTATGGCCAGAACCCGCAGGGCATCCGCATCGGTCAGGACAAGAGTCGCAACAAAAGCGCGGTGAAGGTGTGGGATCAGCGCGCCTACAAAGACTACGATGACACGCAGGAGCTGGGCACGCGCAACATCAAAGTCGCGCTGCGCCGGCTGCGCAAATTTGCCCGCGAGGGCAATGTGGAAGAGCTGGACCTGGACGAAACCATCAGCAAGACTGCTGCCAACGCAGGCTGGCTGGACATCAAGATGCGCCCTGAGCGGCACAACAACGTGAAGGTGCTGCTGCTGATGGACGTGGGTGGCACGATGGATGAGCACATCGCGCGGGTTGAGGAGATGTTTTCTGCCACCAAAACCGAGTTCAAGCACATGGAGTTCTACTACTTCCACAACTGTGTTTACGACTTCATGTGGAAGAACAACCGCCGCCGCTTCAGCGAAAAATTTGCGACCTGGGACATCATCCGCAAGTACAACAAAGACTATAAGTTGATCTTCATAGGCGACGCGACGATGAGCCCTTACGAGATCCTGCAGCCTGGTGGAAGTGTCGAATACAACAACGAAGAGCCGGGTGTCGAATGGTTACAGCGCCTCACCAGCGCCTTCCCCAAGTTCGCCTGGATCAACCCCGAACCGCAAGGTGTGTGGCAGTACCGCCAGAGCATCAGCGTGGTGCAGCAGATCATGAATCAGCGTATGTTCCCACTCACCATCAAAGGCCTGGAAGAGGCGATGCGGCTGCTGTCGAAATAGTAAAAAGCGTAATTTACAATCCTGGGTTCAGTGTCAATTCGCTGCGAGAGTAGGCGCATCACCGAAGACAGTGCGTTAGCACGGCGCGAGGGGATGCAACGACCTATCGCAGCGAATTGGCACTGAACCCCCTCCCTGTAGTTCAATGGATAGAACGAGTGCCTCCTAAGTGCTAGATATGGGTTCGATTCCCGTCGGGGGGACCAATAGAAAAAGGGGCCACTAAGGCCCATTCTTTTTTACACGCCAATGCTCTGATCAAGGGCAAGGCGCGCTCGACGCAGCGATGCCCGCACGCAGAGCCCGCACGCCCGCACCGTCGTCTTGCCCCAGCGTGTTCTTGGTAAAGGTGCAGCCGTAGCTTGGGGCGGCAACCGTCGCCGCAGTGACCACATCATCGCCGGCTGGCTTAACACCACTGGTCTCCCATTTGATCATCGCGTCAAACGCATCGACCTGCTCGGCGATGGTGAAGTCGCAATGGCTGGCTCCACGAATGGCGCGTTGTACTAACCACGTGCCGTTACCCTTCGCAGCGACGCGCTTTTGGTAAACCTGCTGCATGCTGAACGGCACGAACAGATCACCCAACGTGTGGATGGAGACCACTGGGATTTTGAACTCGCCATTGGCCTTCGGGATCCAGCGCAGGCCATCCGTGCGCAAGCGGTTTGCACCAGCTGCTGCTGTCAGCTTTTGCGCGGACGCATTGAGTGAGGTCGAACCGGCAACATCTCCATCAATGACATAGGTGAAGCCGGTGGTGTCGAGTATGTTCTTGTTCAAGATGCCGGTGATCGTGCCGTCGCCACCCAGTGAACCCCAAATGTTGGGGAAGCTGCCGCCAAAGGTCAGCCCCTGCGTGAACATCGGGCGCTCTCCACCCGTGATGTTCTTCAACACCGACGCGAATTTGGCACCTGTCGCGGTGGTGGTGATCTGCGCCGTAGGCGAGGCGGGTGAAGGGAAGCTGGTGAACAGAGCGCCAGTGACCGGGCCAATGATCTCCGCAAATTTGTCGGTAGGGTGGCTCGCCACACCCGCCAATACCTGAGCCGTTACTTGTATGGCGGTGAACTGGTCAAACAGCTCGGTGTCTCCCATCACGCCGCACATCGGCAAGGCACCGTTGTAGTTGACCTTGTTGATGGCTGTGGACTTGGCTTCGTCTTCAATCGCAGCCGCTGTGATGTGCCCGCCCATTGAGAAGCCGGTGATGTAAACCTTGGTGGGTGATGCCAGCGTGCGCGCGTTTTTGGTGGCAATCTTGGTGAACTCCAGCGCTAGTGCATTGGTGTCCTCAACACCAGCGCGCACGTCGTAGTAATTTTTGCTGTAACTTGAGGCCGCCCATGCGTAACCATTTTGAATCAGGTGGCGACGAATAGCCACGTTTTGGACGGTGAGCGTTGCGCCTGTGCCTGCGTAGCCGTGCGCGTACATCACCAGCCTGCCATTCCAGTTGGCAGGCACCTCAACGCGGTATCCCGCGCCGTTCAAGACTCCCGCCCAACGGCTGGTGGTGCTCATGTCGGTAACATCGCCGGGGGCCGCTGCCATGGCCGCAAAAGTTGTCGCGGTGGCGTCGGCCGTGAACACTCTGGCGTCATGTGCACGGGTCTCTTCCGGGACGGGTGGAGCCTCAGAATTGCCGCCGCAGCCAACCAGACCGACAGTGCCGGTCACGACTGCGTAGCGAATGCCAGCGAGAATTTGCATAGTGAAGTCTCCTTGAAGTTAATAGTCAATACTTGGCGCAACCCATCGCTTGACTATCGCAGATTAACTCTCAACAGTCTTGAGGGATCAAAGGGGTTTACCCCAAACCTGGTCACCCAATGGACAGAGTGACTTGGCATTCAATCAAACACCGATCTTGCCGCGTGAGCAGCAGCGATCAATCACGTCGCGAACCAGTGAGTCAGACGCGCCTTGCAGAGTGGCCAGACCCGCATCGTTGAGCACGATGAACTTGATGTTGCCCGCATCACTCTTTTTGTCCAGGCGCATTAGGCGAAGATAGGCATTTGCGTTATCGGTTGACGAGTCATCCTGAACATTGATCAGATGCGGCCCGCGCACGGGAAGGCCAGCGCGCCGAATCAGCGCCGTGAGCCGATTTACCCGCGTGTTACTGACCAGACCAAGGTCGAGAGAAAGCTGCGCCGCCATCACCATGCCACATCCCACGGCCTCTCCATGCAACCACTTTCCGTAGCCCAAGCCAGTCTCAATGGCATGGCCAAAGGTATGGCCGAAGTTCAGGATGGCACGTAAACCGGTTTCACGCTCATCCTGAGCGACTACCCAGGCCTTGATCTCACAACTGCGTTTGACCGCATAAGCTAAAGCCTGTGAATCGCGCGCCAACAGTGCATCCATATTTTTCTCGAGCCAATCAAAAAAAACCATGTCCGCGATCGGCCCGTACTTGATGACTTCAGCCAAGCCCGCGCTGAGCTCGCGCTGGGGCAAGGTTTTGAGCGTGTCCAGATCGCAAATCACTCTGACGGGCTGGTAGAAAGCACCAATCATATTTTTACCCAAAGGGTGATTGATGGCCGTCTTGCCGCCAACCGACGAATCAACCTGAGCCAGCAGTGTGGTGGGGATCTGCACAAATGGCACGCCCCGCATATAGCTGGCCGCCGCAAAGCCGGTCATGTCTCCCACCACACCGCCACCCAACGCGAACAGGACGGTTTTGCGGTCACATTCATGGCCGAGCAAGGCATCGAAAACTAAATTGAGGGTCTGCCAGGTTTTATGTTCTTCACCATCGGGTAGGCAAAGAACATGAACTTTTTTGTATCTCTGTGCAATTGCAGACTGCAAGCGAGCTGCATAAAAGGGCGCGACGGTGACGTTGGTGACGATCAGTGCAGTCGACGCACTGGGTAAATCAGCGTAGGTGGTCGGATCGTCAAGCAACGATTCGCCAATGACGATAGCGTAGCTGCGTTCGGCAAAGTCGATTTCGACTCGCTGTCGAGAGGTGGATGGGTTCATGAGACGTCCAGTTTAGCGGCACATCGGTTGCGCGCTGCCGCCGCCAATCACGTGGCCGGATGCGAGCCCGACAACTCCAACTGCATGACGATCATGTTGACCAAGGTGGCGACTGAGGGCCGCCCAGTTTCAAGAACAAAGTGCGCCGTTTCACGGTAAAGCGGGTCACGCGCGGTAAACAGATCACGCAAGCGGCTTAAGGGGTCGGCAACCTGAAGCAGGGGGCGGTTCATGTCATGCCGCAAGCGCCTGAACAGTTCGTCTGGCGACGATTTCAGGTAAACGACTTGCCCAGAGTTTCTCAAATTCTCGCGATTCTTTGGCCGAAGGACGGAGCCACCTCCCGTCGACAAAACACCGCGATGACTCCGTGTCAACTCTTCAATGACAGCCTCTTCAACGTCTCGAAAACGCTCTTCGCCTTCGCGCTCGAAGTACTCTCGTATGGAGCAACCCAGCTTCGCTTCAACCGCGTGGTCGGAATCGACGAAAGGGAGCTGAAGCCTTCGAGAAAGTTGGCGGCCAACCGTAGATTTACCTGAACCCGGTAAGCCGACTAGGGAAATCGCCAAACGAGCTCCTAAACCGAATGCTGATCCCCGAAAATGGATGAAAAATCATCCACCTTTCTTCGGATAGGTCGCAGTAATCGTTTTAGTGTTGATGCGTCCGTTGGTAGATGTGATCGTGATGGACACAGTAAAACTAGCTTCGGCTCGGGGGGTGGCCGCTTCGCACGGGCTTACGCCGCCAGTTGGTGCTTTCAAGAGCAGCCAAATCGTCTGGCGGGCGCTCGCGCTTGATGCCACCGACAAAGTGTTCGAAAGGTTTTTAGCGAGCGATGGATCCAAATTGTCTGGGTCAACAGTACTTATCACCGCCCTTGCCGATGTTTCTGAAGTTCTTGCCACAAATGTCGAACCTGCAGGTAAAACCAATGTACGTGGTAACGCAATCGCCTGCATTGCCACTTTCTCAAAAGTACAAGCTTCCATTTTTATAACTACTGGATCGCTGCCCGTTCCATCAGCAATCAACTCCAATTTCCCGGCCGGATAAGTGACAGACAAGTCCGTTTCTTTCTTGCGTTTCGACTTCGGTGCATCAACAACAATCCCGACAACGCCAGTCGCGACGTCAATGCCATCTTCAACACAAGGGGGGCTGGTCGATGCTGACGGGTCGATGGAGAGGTTAAAAATGGTCGGTGCAAAAACTTCTGAATCCAAAACCGTATTACCGGTTCCTGCCACGCTCGCTCCCAATCCTGTCGAGTCACCTTTCGCAGACACAGTCGAACCACTTGGGACAGAATAGCCCAGCGTGTTCGCAACCATATAGGTCTTGCCGACTTTGCTACAGTCAATCAAACTAATCGGACGCGGTGCAATCAATGGAAATGCAGGAATCCCGCCGGCGAGTTCAAAAACACCAAGCGGTGCCGAAGACATATGCACTTTGATTTGCGAAAGCAAAGTTGTTGTTTCCCCTACTTTCGCAGACCCGGAAATATCAACAATGCCTGACGGGGGACGAGGATTTTGAACTTCAAATGTTACTGTACAGGCACCGTTGACAGTATTGCATCCGCCGGCTGCGGAGCTGCCAATCTTTCCGCCTGTCGCAACCATGACCACCGGCACGCCATCCGCGACAGGATTGCTGTTGACATCGACC
>JANOTO010000072.1:0-2124 GCA_031416395.1 Rhodoferax sp.
CGAAACACGAGGCACCATCGGCGGCGCTGGCACCTTCAGGCAACAGTAGGCTCATCGCGACGGGCACTGTGCGGTATTGCGAGTACATGGCACCACCGAGGACGGCGACGGTTTTCCCCAGCAGGGCTTTTGCAGCGGGGCCGTCGCCCGTTGCAACCACCACACCTGCGCCTTCGTTGCCCACCGGCATCGATTGATCAAGCCTTCCCGCCATGCCCTTCATGAAACGCTCTGGCACACTGGCCGTGATGACGGGCTCGGCTGCGATGCCTGACGCTTTGGCAGTGGTCATGTCGGCTGCGCCAAATAGCAGACCGATGTCGGACGGGTTGATGGGTGTGGCCTGGATGCGCACCACGATCTCTTCAGGCCCAGGCGACGGGGTTTCGATGTTGACTAGCGAAAGCTCTAGCTCGCCGCCTGTTTTGACGATCGAGCGAAGTTGCAGGCCGTGGGTGGGGGTGGTAGTGGTCATTGTCTTTTGCTCGGGTTGAAAATTAATCTAAGATCACTGTACTCTATGAATGCCGCTGCTGTTGACTCGCCACCGCTTGATTTCCTGCCCTTGCAAAACCCGGCCACGATGCGCCCGTTTGTGGAGGAAGTCGATGGCCTGCTGAACTTGCGTTTTGACATGGCCACTGTGCAAAGCGCCCTGCGCCTGAGCGATCCGTTCGCGCTGGAGCTGGAATACACCCGCGCGATGATGCGTTGCCTGCTGTTTTGCGCAACACCCCAGTCGATCTTGATGATCGGCATGGGCGGCGGCTCGCTGGCACGGTATTGTCATAAGACCTTGCCCCACGCAGACATCACCGTGGTTGAAATCAACCAGCATGTGATCGCCCTGCGTGATCGTTTTCAGGTGCCGCCCGAGAGCAGCCGTTTCAGGGTGGTGCAGGCCGATGGCATCGATCACGCCCGCGTCAGCCGGACATCAGGCGTGCGCCACGACATCATCTTGCTGGATGCCTTCCACTTTGACGGCGCGCAGGAAAGCATCAGTAGCCGCGCGTTTTTCAAGGTATGCCGCTCGCTGCTGTCGCCACGCGGCGTGCTGGTGGTGAATTTGGATGGCGACCCGGATCAGTGCCTGCCCGTGCTGGCGCGATTGGGCGCAGCGTTTGCCGGGGCGGTGTGGTCAGTGCTCGTGGATGCCACCAGCAACCGCATTGCGTTCTGTGCCGATGCGGATCACTTGATGGCGACCATGCGTCAAGCGGATGCGAGGCTCGCTGCGCTGGCACCCGTCCACCAGGAGACGCTGACGCGCCGCTCGTCCAATCGACTCACTTTCGCGCCCTTGTTTTGATGTCGAATTTCA
Source organism: Rhodoferax sp. (assembly GCA_031416395.1). GTDB lineage: Bacteria > Pseudomonadota > Gammaproteobacteria > Burkholderiales > Burkholderiaceae_C > JANYCG01. The sequence continues at coordinate 1,325 of JANOTO010000072.1, forward strand.
AAACGGTCACGCTGACGCTGCTGGCCATGATCGCATTTGCGGGCAATTCTCTGCTGTGTCGGCTGGCGCTCAAAGAAACCGCGATTGACGCTGCCAGTTTCACCACCGTGCGCATGGTCGCGGCCAGCCTGGCGCTGGGCCTGTTGATTGGTTTTAGGCCCAGCGTTTACCGCAGCAGTGGCAACTGGCCGTCTGCTCTGGCTTTGTTTGCCTACGCGGCGGGCTTTTCATTTGCGTACATCCACTTGAGTGCAGGCACGGGCGCGTTGCTGTTGTTTGGCGCGGTGCAGGCGACGATGATTGGCGTGGGCATTTACAAAGGTGAGCGGCTTGCCGGGTTGCGGTTGCTCGGGTTCACGTTGGCAATTGGCGGGCTGGTCATCCTGCTCTTGCCAGGGTTGTCTGCGCCGCCGCTGCTCAGCGCTTTGAGTATGGTCGCCGCAGGCATCGCCTGGGGCATTTACTCGCTGCGGGGTAAAGGTGTTGGTAGCCCGATCGCGGCAACCGCCGGCAACTTTTTACGCACGCTTCCGCTCACTGCGTGTTTGAGCCTGTTGATGTTTCGGCAGATGTCGGTTGACAACGCTGGGCTGGTTTATGCCGCGCTGTCAGGCGCATTGACTTCGGGCATTGGCTATGCGATTTGGTACCAAGTCTTACCGTCTTTGAGATCGACCACTGCGGCGACGGTGCAACTCAGCGTGCCTGTGCTTGCTGCGGTAGGGGGCATCTTGCTGCTCGGCGAGCCGCTGGGCTGGCGGCTGCTGGTTGCCAGTTTTGCGATTTTGGTGGGCATCCTG
>JANOTO010000073.1:0-3383 GCA_031416395.1 Rhodoferax sp.
TAACCCAATTTGGGTATTTTATAATCATCCCTCGCGCGCAGCCCTGATCATGTCCGCCGCCTTCTCCGCAATCATGATCGTCGGCGCATTGGTGTTGCCACTCACGATGCGCGGCATGATGGACGCGTCCACCACGCGCAATCCTTGAATGCCCTTTACGCGCAGCTCGGCATCCACCACATCCAGCGGGCCAGGGCCCATGCGGCAAGTGCCTACGGGGTGATAAATCGTGTCGGCGTGATTGCGGATGAACTGCTCGATCTGCGCGTCGGTCTTCATGTTGATTGACGCTGCCGATTCGATGCCATGGTGGTTCTTGAGCGCGGGCTGAGCGAGGATGTTGCGCATCACCTTGAAGCCGCGCATCAGGCGGTCCATGTCGTCGCGCTCTCCCAAAAAATTGGGGTCGATCAGCGGCGCGGCCATCGGGTCTTTGCTCGCCAGCTTCAGGCTGCCACGGCTCAGCGGGCGCAGCAGGCAGACGTGGCAGGAGTAGCCCAGGCCAAACGTCGTTTTTCGGCCATGGTCGACCAGCTTGCCAATGACGAAATGCAGTTGCACATCAGGCGCTGATTCGCTCGGCTGGGTTTTGATGAAGCCACCGGCCTCACCGAAATTGGTGGTCAGCATGCCGGTGCGCAACTTGCGCCACTCCCACATGCCTTTGAGCGCACGCCACACGCCACCGAGCGTGATGCCAAACAAGTCCTTCAAATGCGGTGCGTTCGCCACCAGCACCACGTCTGGGTGATCATGCAGATGTTGACCCACGCCGGGCAGGTCATGCACCACGGAGATGCCCTTGTCTTTCAGATGCGCGGCGGGGCCAATGCCCGAGAGCATCAAGATTTGCGGCGACTGCAATGCCCCCGCGCTGAGCAGCACTTCACGCGTGCATTTGAGCTGCTTCAACTCGCCGCCTTGGTTGAACTCCACGCCCACGGCGCGCGTGCCCTCCATCAAGATACGCGTGGTGTGCGCGCCGGTGATGACTTGCAGATTGGGCCGTGCCAGATTCGGTGTGAGGTAGCCTTTGGCCGCGCTCCAGCGTTCGCCGTTCTTGTGCGTCACCTGGAACATACCCACGCCGTCTTGCGAAGGGCCATTGAAGTCGCGGTTGTGCACGAACCCCGCTTGCACGGCGGCCTCGATGAAGACGGGGCTGAAGGGGTTGGGGCTACCCAGGTCTTTGACGTTCAGCGGGCCGCCCGTGCCGTGCAATGCGTCGCCGCCGCGCTCATTGTGCTCGGCACGTTTGAAGTAGGGCAGCACATCGTTGAACGACCAGCCCGCGTTGCCTTCAGCCGCCCAGTGGTCGTAATCGGCATGTTGGCCGCGCGCGTAAATCATCGCGTTGATCGAGCTGGAGCCGCCCAGCACCCGGCCGCGCGGCTGGTAGCCCTTACGGCCATTCAAACCCGGCTGCGGCTCGGTTTGAAACTGCCAGTTGGTGCCGCCACCGGCCTTGGCCATCAGCGCCAGACCTGCGGGGCAGTGGATCAGCACGCTCGTGTCGGCACCGCCCGCTTCGAGCAGCGTCACGCGCACGTTCGGGTCCTCCGTTAAGCGCGCCGCCAGCACGCAACCCGCTGAGCCGGCACCGATGATGATGTAGTCAAGCATTTATCCACTAGCCTTAATGTCAAACGATCTTGTTTTGGCATACTGGGGGCAAGTAGTTCGACCTGCCAATCCCGCAAAAACGACTGCGCCAAAGATAGACCAAAAATCGCAACAAATTTTAAGGAGAAGACTTTAATGAGCACCCTCGTAAACCCTGATCAAAATGAGTTCGCTTCCACCGAGATTCATTCCGATATTCACCCCGAAGGCAGTGTTGATTGCACCGTGCAAGACAGCGTTTTGCTGATCTGCATCAATCGCCCCAACAAGCGCAACGGTTTTACCCCCAAAATGTTCCGCGAGCTGGGTGAGGCCTACACCCTGCTGGATGATGACCCCGAGCTTCGCGTGGGAGTGCTGTATGCGGCGGGTGCGCACTTCACCGCTGGGCTTGATCTGCCGACGATTGCACCGTTGATGCGCGCTGGCGTGAAGGCCGTGCCCTTGGGTTTGGTCGATCCGCTGGACCTGGCCATGCCGGGCTATCGACGCAGAACCAAGCCGATGGTAGTCGCCGTCAAAGGCATCACCTACACGCTGGGCATCGAGCTGATGCTGGCCGCAGACATCGTGATCGCGGCGGACGATTGCCGCTTTTCGCAGCTCGAAGTCAAGCGCGGCATCATGGCCACAGGCGGGGCCACGCTGCGCATGGCCGAGCGCGCGGGTGCGGGCAATGCGCTGTTGCATCTGCTCACGGGCGATGAGTTTGGCAGCGGCGAGGCACTGCGTTTGAACTTCGTTCAAAAGGTGGTGCCCGCCGGAAGCGAACTGAACGAAGCGCTGAAAATCGCCCAAGCCATCGCCGCGCAAGCCCCGCTGGCCGTGGTCGCCACGCGCCTCAACGTGCTTAAAGCCATCGAGCACGGCCCTGTGGTTGCCATGCATGACTTCATGGACGTGCAAAGCCGCCTGTCGAATTCAGACGACGCGAAGGAGGGCGTGGCTTCGTTTGTGGAGAAGCGGGTGGCGCGGTTCGTTGGGATGTAGCGGGAAGTCAGGGACGCTCGAAGTTTCGACTCATGCACTGCAAGTTCAATTGTGTACAATTTAATTGTGTAGTATAATTACGCATGGCTTCAATCCGCAATACGCCGAAAAGCGACTCAAATCTTCTGCTGGACAACCAGTTGTGCTTTGCGCTGTATTCCACGTCGCTTGCCATGACCAAAATTTACAAGCCGTTACTGGCCCCATTGGGGTTGACCTATCCGCAGTACCTCGCCATGTTGGTGCTGTGGGAGCAAGACGGCGTGATAGTGTCGGAGCTGGGCGAACGCCTGTACCTCGATTCCGGCACGCTGACACCGTTGCTTAAGCGGCTTGAGGCGTCGGGCCTGATTGCCCGCCTGCGCGACGTGGCCGATGAGCGTCGCGTGCAAGTCACCCTCACAGCCGCCGGGCGCAAGCTCAAGGCAAGGGCTGCGGCCATTCCCGCCTGCGTGTTGAGCGCAGCCGATTGCTCGCTGTCTGATCTGGCATCCCTGACGCGGCAGGTTCAGGCCTTGCGGCTGAAGCTTGTCGATTAGGCTTGTCGAGTTGGCTTGTCGACTCGGCCTGTCGATCAGGCCTGTTGCCTAGTGTTGTTGTTCAACTCAAATTAACTGTTTTTTTAACCCGCTTCAATTCAAGAAGCACAAACTCAAAGGAAATACCATGGTCACCAAAGTCGAAAAAGTTCTCTACAAAGCGCACGCCACTGCAACAGGCGGGCGTGATGGCCGCGCCGTGTCGTCAGACGGCCTGCTGGATGTGAAGCT
>JANOTO010000074.1:0-19947 GCA_031416395.1 Rhodoferax sp.
GCAGGAATTGGTATTGTGTTTTGGCAACGCGGTCTTCAATCGTCAAGTCCTGCACAGGCTGCAAAAACAGCTCGATGCCGGGCACCGACCGTGTGGCCTCGGTGATGCGACGAATTACATGGGCGATATTTTTTGATTCGGTACCGCGCTCGGCTTTGGGTTTCAGATTGATCAGAAAACGCCCGGCGTTCAGGGTCGCGTTGGCCCCGTCGACGCCAATGAAGCTGGATAGGCTGGCGACTGCGGGGTCTTTCAAGATCTGATCGGCCATCAACTGCTGCCGTTCACCCATCGCGCCGAACGAGGTGGCCTGAGAGGCCTCGGTGATGCCTTGAATCACTCCTGTGTCTTGCAATGGGAAGAAGCCTTTGGGTACGACAAAGTAGAGCCAGGCCGTCAAGTAAACTGTCACGCCAAAGATCAGCCAGGTGGCGAAGCGCCGATCAAGTACCCAGTTCAGTAGCACGCCGTAGCGGTGAATGGTGGCGTCAAAGAAACGACCTGTCGCCCGATACAACCTACCGTGATTTTCCTCAGGCGTGTGTTTGAGCAGGCGCGCGCACAGCATGGGGGTGAGGGTGAGCGAGACAACGGCAGAAATCAAGATGGCAACTGCCAGCGTGATCGCAAACTCGTGAAAAAGTCGGCCCACAACGTCGCCCATGAATAAGAGCGGAATCAGCACGGCAATCAGCGATATCGTGAGTGAAATGATGGTGAAACCAATCTGCTTGGCCCCCTTCAACGCGGCCTGCATCGGCGGCTCGCCCTGCTCCACATGACGGGCGATGTTCTCAATCATCACAATGGCGTCATCCACGACGAAGCCGGTTGAAATGGTGAGCGCCATCAGCGTCAAATTGTTGATGGAGAAGCCTGCGAGATACATCACTCCGAAAGTGCCAACAAGCGACAGCGGTACCGCCAGACTCGGGATCAACGTCGCTGAAGCGCTGCGCAAAAACACGAAGATCACGGCCACTACCAGGCCAATCGCCAGCAGCAACTCGATCTGAGTGTCTTTGACAGATGCGCGAATCGTCACCGTGCGGTCCGTCAACACCTGCACGTCGATGGCTCCGGGCAGGGTGCTTTGCAGTTGCGGTAGCAGCGCCTTGATACGGTCAACTGTTTCAATCACATTGGCACCGGGCTGGCGCTGGATGTTCAAGATGACACCTGGCATGGCGTTTGCCCAGGCAGCAAGTCGTGTGTTCTCGGCATCGTCAACCAGGTTGGCGACATCGTTCAAGCGGACGGGCGAGCCCGCTTTGTAGGTGACGATCAGGTTGGCGTATTCAGCGGCCGACTTCAGTTGGTCGTTGGCATCGATGGTGGACGCGCGCGCGGCACCATCAAAGCTGCCCTTGGGTTGGTTCACGTTGGCGGCGTTGATGGTCGTGCGCAAGTCTTCCATCGACAAATTCACGCCCGCCAACGCTGACGGGTTGACTTGAATGCGCACCGCAGGGCGGCGACCTCCAGCAATCGACACCAAGCCCACGCCCGGCACCTGCGACAACTTGGGAGCCAGGCGGTTCTCCACCAAATCATGAATACGGATGACTTGCAGCGTCGGCGAGGTGATGGCCAGGGTGATGATGGGCGCATCCGCCGGGTTCACCTTGCTGTAGGTAGGTGGCATCGGCAAATCAGTCGGTAGCAAACTTGTGCCCGCGTTGATGGCGGCTTGCACTTGCTGCTCGGCGACATCCAGTGTCATGTCCAGCGAAAACCGCAGCGTGATGATGGAGGCACCACCGGAGCTGGTGGACGACATCTGCGACAAGCCCGGCATTTGGCCAAACTGCCGCTCCATCGGCGCAGTCACTGCGGAGGTCATCACATCCGGGCTGGCACCGGGGTACAGCGTTGTGACCTGGATGGTCGGGTAGTCCACCTCAGGCAAGGCGGATAGCGGCAGCAGCCGGTAGGCCAGCGCACCGGCAATCAGGATAGCGACCATCAGCAGCGAGGTCGCTACCGGGCGAAGGATGAAGAGGCGCGAGATATTCATGCAGAAGGGCTCATGCAGCGACGCTGTTTACGACGATGTTTGCGACGACTCTGGCGTGGCTACTGGCTCTGCTGCTGCTCACGCTGCGCCCGAAGTTGCTGGAAGAAGGCGCGCCGTTCGTCAGGTGTCATCTTGTGAACCTTGGCAGCTGCCTCGGGGCCAAGGCGCTCCAGCGTGCGGCGCACGCGCTCCTGCGCTTCGGGTGGAAGCTGGTCGATCCACGCCGTAGAGCCGGCAGCGGCTGCGCCGGGCGCAGACTGTGGCGCAGTCGGCCTTGGGGTTGCTGCGGTTGCCTCTGCGGATGCCGGTGCAGGCGCACCCGGCCCATCCGCTGGCGCGGCGCGTGTTCTGCTTTGCTTGGCAGCGCTCGCGGCTCGCGCTGGCGCGTTAGGCCCTGGGCTTGGAACGACCATCGGTGCGGGCTGACCCTGCCCACCCGCGCCCCCTGGGCCACCAGGCCGCGCCGGTGCCGCAATCACCTCGACCTTGGCGCCTTCGCGCAGGCGGTCAGCGCCATCGGTTACCACTTTTTCGCCCTCAGCCAGATCACCTTGCACGCTGACCCAGTCGCCCTCAGTTGTCCCCAGGCGAACGCCGCGAATCGTTACGCTGCCGTCCGCTTTGACCACATACACAAACGCGCCACGAGGTGCCCGCTGCACCGCAGTGGACGGAATGGCCACGGCATCCACCAGCGTATTGACTTGCAGCTTGATGTTGACAAACTGGTTGGGGAAGAGCGCGCCATCGGTATTGGCAAACTCAGCCTTGACTTTGATCGTGCCCGTCACCGGGTCAATCGCGTTGTCGGTGGTGCTGACCTTGCCATCGGCAAGCTGGTTGCGAAGGTCACGATCCCAGGCCTGCACGGTCAGGGGCTCGGTACCCTTAAGTTTGCGCGCTATCTGCGGCAGATTGGCTTCGGGCAGGGCAAACACCACGCTGATAGGCTGCGTTTGCGTGATGGTGACGATGCCCGTTGCATCCCCGGCGCGAACCAGGTTGCCCAGCTCGGCTGTTTTCAGGCCCAGCCGTCCGCTGATCGGCGCCGTGATCTTTGTGTACGAGAGTTGCAGCTTGGCGTTGTCCACCTGCGCCTGCGTGGTCTGCACGGTAGCACTCAGTTGCTGCACCAGCGCCACCTGCGTGTCAACCTGCTGCTTGGCGATGGAATCCTTGGCGAGCAGATCTTTGTAGCGTTCTACATCGACCTGGGCGTTTTTTAACTGGGCCTGGTCTTTGGCCAATTGGCCTTGCACCTGGGCCAGCGCGATTTCAAAACTGCGCGGGTCGATCTCCGCCAGGATCGCACCTGCGCGCACCATCTGGCCCTCTTTGAAGCGAATGTTTTTAAGCTCGCCATCGACGCGCGCCCGCACGGTGGCGGTGTTCAGCGCGCTGATGTTGCCGATGGCGCTTAGCACCACTCGAACGTCCTGCTTGCGCACGGTCGCGACCGACACGGGCTGCACGCGGTTGGCGCCGCCAAAGCGGCGGGCATTGGTGCCTCCCGCGCTACTGGCTGCAGTGCTGGCGGGGTTTGCCGCAGCACTGGCCGCGTCCGCCACACTGCCTTGGGTGGGTACGGCTGCCGCTGTGGTGCTGCGCTGGCTCCACCACCAACTGCCTGCTCCAGCAGCCGAAACCAACATCAGCGCGAGCAGTGCAAAAGTTCGAGATACGCCCGCTTGCCTGCGGGCGGACGGTGCGTTGCGTTCGTGGATCATCATGACGTTATATTGGGCGTTGGAGCCTGCAGTTTTCGCGTTGTTAGGGCACGAACTGGTTTGAAACGTTCAGGTTAACCGATTGCGGATGGCGGTAATGGTCTGGTCGTTTCGATTTGGTAAAGGCCTGGTAAAGAAAAGGTGATGTCGCCAATACCCTAAAACATGCTGGCCGCAATGTTGATCGAGAACGCCAAAATCGCGGTGTTGAAGGCAAACGACAGGATGGACTGCAACAGCACCAGTCGGCGCATGGGTTGCGTCGACACGCTGACATCGGCGGTCTGGGATGCCACGGCAATTGTGAACGCAAAATAGAGGAAGTCGCTGTAATTCGGCTTGAAGTCCTTCTTTATACTTGGAAACAGCAATCCAGCGCCGTGGGCCGTACGAAAGAAAAGACTGGCGTAGGCCATCGTAAAAACGACTGGAAGCAGCAGCCAACCGCTGACCACGGTAGACAGCGCAAATGCGACATGCGGCCAAGCATGCGCAGCGCCTGGTACTTTTGCGGCAGACAGTTCCACCACGATCCCTGCCATGCTGACCAACGCTGCGAGAACCACGATGGTAAGCACCGTTGCAGTGCCCTCGGCCTGGGCGACCGCGATGCGGCGCAGTTGCAGATGGTCAGACTTCCGCATCATTGCGGCCACCAGAAACAGGTAAAGCCATACCGTAACGTTCCAGCCAATCAAGCTGCGGGTGACCACAGTGAGCGTCCCAGGCAGCAGCAAGGCCAACGCAAATCCGACAAAAATAGAGATCAACAGTCGAGGGCGGGCACGCACGTGCGAGGCGATACGGCTCATGGTTGGACTTGGGTTCAGCTCGACGTGAATGTGGCCACCACGGTCAGCGCCATCACGGTGGTTGTGATCCATCCCAGCCAGCGCAGGCGTGGCCCGATAACACTGGCACCCATCGTCTGCGGGCGCGAGGCCAGCAGCATCATGACGGCCATGATCGGTACGGCAATGACACCGTTGACGACGGCTGACCAGAACAGCTCTTTGACTGGGTCCATCGGCGTGAAGCACAGAATCACGCCGCCGATGGTGGCTACCGAGATAACGGCGTAGAAGCCTCGGCCTTCGTTATGTTCAAGTCGAAGGGCCAGACTGCCCCGCCAACCGACCGCCTCAGCCACCGCGTAAGCCGCAGAACCAGCGAGAACCGGAACAGCCAGCAAGCCGGTTCCGATAATCCCCAAGCTAAACAGCAAGAAAGTGAGATCACCCGCCAATGGTCGCAATGCTTCGGCTGCTTGTGCAGACGTTTGTATGTTTGTCACGCCCGCCGCGTGCAGCGTAGCGGCTGTGCTCAAAATGATGAAAAAAGCAATCAAGTTGGAAAACGTCATGCCAATGATGGTGTCGATTTTGATGCGCTTGAGCTGACGACGGACCTCGCTGGCTGTACGGTCGCCACTTTTGGTGTCCTCTACCTCTTGGCTGGCCTGCCAAAAAAACAGATAAGGGCTGATGGTCGTACCGAAAATTGCGACAACCATCAGCAGAGTGTCGTGATCAGCAATCAAGCGTGGCCGGAACAGTTCGAGGGTCACCTGAGCCCAATCAAGCTTTAACGTGAACACCACGGCCACATAAGCCAGCAGTGCCAAGGTGAGCCATTTCAACCAACGCACATAAGTTTGATAGGGCAAAAAGACTTGCAGCACCAGACACAACAGGCCAAAGCTCACTGCGTAGACATGGGCTGATCCGCCCACAAGCAAGCGAAGCGCCTCGGCCATGGCCGCGATATCCGCAGCAATGTTGAGAGTGTTGGCCACCAGCAGCATGCCGACCACGCCGAGCAGCACCCAGCGCGGAAAACTCGCCTTGATGTTGGCAGCCAGCCCACGCCGCGTCACATACCCAATTCGAGCGCTGATGACCTGGATGGCCACCATCAGCGGCAAGGTAAAAACCACAGTCCACAACATCGAATAGCCAAACTGGGCACCCGCCTGCGAATAGGTGGCAATACCGCTTGGGTCGTCATCAGCAGCGCCGGTGATCAGGCCCGGACCCAGCAACTTCAGGGTGCTGCGCACATCAGATTTCAGCGATTTCAAGCGGGATCTTTCCGAGAGTATTGATCAGGTTAACCTATTCTTTGCGGGGCAGCACTTCTCACGGCTGCTTTTTAGTAAACCACGGGTAAAGACGGGCGCTGAACAAAGGCAAGGCGCTTCATGCCCCCTTCGCTCGGTCAAAGCAGCATCAAATTTTTGGGCGTTCCCGAATTGACCGTGCTGAGCGTGACGCGATGATCCAGGGTCACGAAGCAGCCCAGCCGGGCCACAGCCAGTGCAAGCAGGTAAACATCCGTGATCTGGTTGTGCCCCAGGACGCGGTTCCAGTTGATGCCGGCTTCTGTTCGCAGCGACACCTCATCCGGCCAAAACTCGTGGTCAAGATCAGTGCAGATTTGCTGGAGCTTGTTGCGCACAGCCTCAAATCCTGCCGGCCCCAGCCTGCTGTAGCCAGGCAGATTGAGAATGCGGATCACCCCGTTTTCAATGATTGGGCAAGTGGCAATCTTGACCTTGCGCCGTTGCGCAAACGCCAGGGCTTGGGCGTGGTGAACGTGTGCTTCATCGAGCAGCGCGACCCATACATTGATGTCCAATAGGTGGCGCAAATCAAATCTTCTCAAATAGACGGTGAAACACCATCATCACCGCACTAAACACCTTCTTGATCCATCAAATTGCGCACATGTTCGGTGGTGATGATCTCGTCACGCGCTGGCAACAAGGCGAACTTGCTTTTCAGTCGTGCCGGTCTGGCGGCGGACACTCCCTGTGCCCGGATGCCGTCCCGGGCAAGCCGTGAAAGCGCCTGCCCCACGGTGATGCGTTCTCGCTGCGCATGGGAGCGGGCGAATGCAAAAACGTCGTCGTCAACAGCTAAGGTGGTGCGCATCCACAGAGTCTAGCATCAAAACATCAAAATAGCATCAGCGCGTTGCAAGCGTTGAAAGCCTGACGGTCTGTCTGCTTACTCCATTCATCGCACAATCAAAAACTATCTCTGAGCCACAGGCAGTTTTATTTGTATAGGAATCCACTATGAGTCGCGCAGCGCCTTCCATAGACCCTGCCTCTGCCTTCATCTTTGTGATCAATGCAGCCGCCGGCAGCAATGATGCCCAAGCCAAGCGCGAGGTGATTGAGAGCACGCTGGCCGCGGCGGGGCGCACGGGCCGTATCGTGTTTGCGCAGCCGGCTGATTTGCCGGGCGCTGCGCATCAGGCCGCCTCGCAAGCAGTCGCCACCCGCAGTGCCGTGGTGGCCGTGGGCGGCGATGGCACCATTAACACTGTGGCGCAGGCGGCACATGCACAAGGGTGCGTGATGGGTGTGATTCCTCAAGGAACATTCAACTACTTTGCCAGGACGCACGGCATTCCAGCCGACCCCGCGCTGGCCGCACAGTCGCTTTTTCAATGCAAAGCCCTGCCGGTCCAGGTCGCAACGATCAACGATCATGTTTTTTTGGTCAACGCCAGCTTGGGTCTTTACCCCCAGTTGCTGGAAGACCGCGAAGCCTACAAAGCGCGCTTTGGACGCAGCCGCCTGGTTGCGATGGGTGCCGGGTTCGTTACCCTGCTGCGCGCGCACCGACAGTTGCGTTTGCGCATCGAGCTTGGCAGTGTCGTGCGTGAGGTTCGCACGCCCACATTGTTTGTGGGCAACAACCGGCTACAGCTTGAACAAGTTGGCGTGAAAGTCGGTACTCAGGCGGGGCCGGGCGCAGCCAGCGCGCTGGACGATGGCAGCATCGCGGCAGTGATGTTGCGACCCATCGGCACCTTGTCGATGATGCGCCTTATGCTCAGTGGTGCCATGGGTACATTGGGCGAGGCCGATAGCGTGGAGAGTTTTGCCTTTGATCACATGGTGGTGCGCCCCAGGCTCGATTACGGTCGACGCAAGGTTAAAGTTGCTTTTGATGGTGAAGTGCAGTGGATGCGCTCGCCGATTGAATTTTTGGTGCCTGACAAGCCTTTGTTTCTGCTCAAACCCGACATCGCAACTGTGGACAGTACAGCCACCGCAAAGCTGTTAACGTGACGTCATGAGTGTGGTGATGCAAATCTCGGATACCCATTTCGGTACCGAGCGGCCCGAGGTGATGCGTGCATTGCTCGATTTGGCGCGGCGTATGCGGCCTGATTTATTGGTGCTGTCTGGCGACATCACCCAGCGGGCGAAGCCATCGCAGTTTGAAGCGGCACGTGAATTTATGGATAGCCTGGGCGCGCCGGCGCTGGCCATTCCTGGCAACCACGACATTGCGCTTTTCAATGTACTCGCCAGACTCTTTTGGCCCTATGCCAACTACCGCAAAGCGTTCGGCGCTGATCTGGAGCGCGTGCATTCCGGCCCTGACCTGCTGGTGTTGTGCGTGAATACGACGCGCCCGTACAGGCACAAGCATGGTGAGGTGTCTGCTGCGCAAATTGAACGGGTGGCATTAAGACTGAAGTCCGCCAGCGTCCAGCAACTTCGTGTCGTGGTGGTGCACCAACCCATAGCGGTCCAGCGTCCAGAGGATGCCGCGAATCGGGTGCGTGGACATTCAGCGGCGTTGCAGCGTTGGGCAGTCGCCGGAGCCGACATCGTGATGGGCGGGCACATTCATCTGCCGTACGTGATGGAAATTCAAGCCCTGCCACGCCCGGTTTGGGCGGTGCAAGCGGGCACCGCAGTGTCCAAGCGAGTGCGCCCAGGTGTACCTAATTCTGTCAACGTGCTGTACTGGGGCGGTGCCGATCAAGCGGACTTGCCGGTTGGCAGCTTGCGCATTGAACAGTGGGACTTTGACGGCGCGCAACAGTTATTTTCCTGCGTGCAGGTGACGCAGGTCAGACCTTCCCGCGCACACTTACCGTAGGCTAGGTCATAGCTCCGTGCGCAGCGTCCAAATTTCAGGGAACAGCACCACGTCCAGCATCTTGCGCAGGTAGCTCACACCGCCCGTGCCACCGGTGCCGCGCTTGAAGCCAATCACGCGCTCCACTGTGGTGACGTGGCGAAAGCGCCATTGGCGAAAGGCGTCTTCCAGGTCGGTGAGTTCTTCGCCGAGTTGATACAAATCCCATTGCGCTTTGGGGTCGCGGTACACCACGAGCCAAGCCTGCTCAACCTCTTTGTTGGCCTGGTAGCCCTGCGTCCAGTCGCGTGATGTGTGACTGAAGGGCACGCTCAGACCCCGGCGAGCGAGCAGCTTGAGCGATTCATCGTAGAGCGACGGAGCCTCATACGCCGCCTGCACTTGCGCCAGCAAGTCAGGCCGATGCGCGTGCGGCTTGAGCATCGCGGCATTCTTGTTGCCCAGCGCAAATTCAATGCAGCGGTACTGCGCGCTTTGAAAGCCGCTGCTATTGGCGAGGTACGGGCGAATCGCGCTGTATTCGGGTGGTGTCATGGTGGCCAGTACATCCCACGCGTGGACGAGCTGCTCCATGATCTTGCTGACCCGCGCCAGCATCTTGAAGGCACCTGCCAGCTCGTCCTTGGCCACGTTGTCAATCGCGGCACGCAGCTCGTGCAGCATCAACTTCATCCACAGCTCACTCGTTTGATGCTGGATGATGAACAGCATCTCGTTGTGATCGGGCGAGAGCGGCTTCTGCGCGCCCAGAATCTCGTCCAGATGCAGGTAGTCGCCATAGCTCATCGACTGGCTGAAGTCCAACTGCGCACGTTCGTCGCCAACGATGTGGGCGGGTGACTTCATCGCTGACCTCGACCTTTCGACAATACGGCTCAGGGCTTCTTCTGTTCAAGCCGCAAGCCCGCCGCTGTGCGGTTGGCAAAGCCTTTCCAGTAGGTGTGGTCGGCCTTCAAAGCACCCGTGGTCTCGGCAGACCATCTGCCATCCTTGGCGTTTTCAACCAGGGCCAGGTAGCTGTCCATGCTGGCATCGCTTTTGAGGTATTTGCCCAAAAACGCGGTGGTGAAATGCTGCGCGATGTTATTCATGCGCACGTTGTCCCACACCGCGTCGATGTAGTGATTTGCGGGGTTGGAGGTGACACCGGGCGGTGGATTCAAAGCCTCTTTCGGGGCAGGGATCGGTGCGGCTGCGTTGTGATTGGCGTTCTCGTAGGTCAACAAAAAGCGCGGCGCATTTACGCTGCCATCATAGATGTTGCGCACGCCGGGGGAGTAGCCCGAGACATCGTCCACGCTGCCGGCCATATAGAACACGGGGGTTTTAATGGCGCTCAAACCCGCAGCGTCCCAAAAGCCTCGCGTCCAGCCCCACGGTGCGATGGCCACTGCTGCCTTGATGCGGGAGTCCATCGACGCGAGGTGCGATGCGCTGCCGGCCTGACGTGCGGCAAGTACGCCGTTGGGTGGTGCCAGCGGGTTGGCGACGATGGCTGACGTGAAGCCACCCCCAATCGTGTTCACCACGCCGTAGCCGCCCATCGAGTAGCCAATCAACGCGGTGTTGTCCGCGTTGACCAAGCCTTTGAGGGTATTGCCGGGGTCGTTGGCGTTAAGCCGGGCCATCTCGTTGAGCACAAAAAGCTGGTCTAGCGGGCGGTTCAACAGCGTGCTGCCAAACGCACCCTGGTCGCTGTAAGTGCTGTCGGTGTGGTCGATGGAGACGACGACGTAGCCCTTGCTGGCCAGGTTCTCGCCCAGGTGGCTGAGTAAAAAGCGGTTGCCAGGGTAGCCGTGCGAGATGATGACCAGCGGGTACGGTGCGCCGCTGGTGTCCGCCGTAGCCTCGCGCGTGGCTTTGCCGCTGAGCGTAGTCTGCGTCTTGCCATCGCGGATGAAAGTTCGGTATTGGCCGCTGGCCGGTGCGTCGCTTGCTTTGCCGGGGTACCAAACCTCGACCGTCAACGGCCGGTCATAGCTGGGAATTGGCTCGCCCGCCTTGGCTTTCAAGATGTCCAACTGCTTGGGGTTGGTCATCGTTAAAGTCTTCACGCCGATGCTGAATTTGCCAAACTTGGCAAGCTCTGGCGCGTCGATGCGAATGGTGTCCACCCGGTTGTCCTGCGCGTGCGCGAGAGTTCCAAGCGCGAGTGCCAGGGCGGTCGCGGTGTGAATGATGGCTTTGTGCAGCATGTCTTACCTCTTTAATCAATTGCAAAAATTGGGCGCTTCTGAAGCATACCCGTTTCAAGTGACGGCGTTTTTGAGGTTGAACTGCGCCTGAGCCCACTCGCGCGTTTCAAGCACCTGCGTGAGGTGAGCAACCGCATGCCACACATCCGCAAAACCGTTGTACAGCGGCGTTAGGCCAAAGCGCAGGATGTCGCGTTCCGTGCTGCCATTTCCAGCTCGAAAGTCGCCGATCACCCCACGTGCAATCAGCGCTTGCATGATGGCGTAAGCGTTGGCGGCTTCACACGTCAAAGACACCTGCGATCCGCGTTGGGCTTGCGCGCGCGGTGTGATGACTCTGAGCCCGTGCCCGGCGCAGCGCTCGGTCACCAGTGCGATGAACAAATCCGAAAGTGCGAGCGACTTCGCATGAAGCGCGGCTATACCGCCCAGCGCTTCGGCGGCCAGGAGCGTGTCCAACCCGCAGTCCAGCGCCGCCATACCCAACACCGTAGGCGTGCCGCACAAGAACTGTTTGATGCCCGCAGCAGGCGCGTAGCGGGGTGTGAAGGCAAACGGCTTGGCATGGCCAAACCAGCCTTGCAGTGGCTGCGGCGGGGTTGATGTGGCGCTTGCGTGGCGTGGGTTCACCCACACAAATGCAGGCGCGCCCGGCCCGCCATTCAAAAACTTATAGCCGCAGCCCACGGCAAAATCGGCATCCGCACGGGTCAAATCCACAGGCACAGCACCCGCACTGTGCGCCAAGTCCCAAATGCCGAGTACGCCCGCCTGCCTCGCCGTCCGTGTGATTGCGCTCATGTCAAACATCGCACCCGTTCGGTAGTTCACATGGGTCAGCATCAGCACCGCCACCTCGGGCGTGAGTGCCGCTTCAACATCATCTGCATCCACCAGCTTCAACGTGAGGCCGTGCGTGCGGCACAGGCCCTCGGCCATGTACAGATCCGTCGGGAAGTTACTGCGCTCGCTCAAGACGAGCTTGCGACTGGGCGACTGCTGGGCGGCGATTTGCATCGCCACACTGAGCACCTTGAACAGATTGATGGAGGTGCTGTCGGTGGCGACCACTTCCCCAGGCCCCGCACCAATCAAGCGCGCAATCTTATCGCCCAGGCGCGACGGTTGATCAATCCAGCCAGCGCTGTTCCAAGAGCGAATCAGCCCCTGCCCCCACTCTTGATTGATCACGTCTGCAACGCGTTTGGCCGTCGCTTTGGGCGGCGCACCGAGCGAGTTGCCATCGAGGTAAATGATGCCGGGCGGCAAGCTGAACTGATCGCGCAAATGGCGCAGCGGGTCGTCGATGTCAAGCTGGCGGCAGAGTTGAAGCGTGGTGGTTGAATTCATGGTGCAGCGAAGGTATCACCGCTGAAGAGTCGTGGTGTCGGTAATTTCCAACGGTCTCCTAAATCGTGACTTGGTCACTACTTGGGGCAATTGCCCGCCAGCGTTTTCAGCTCGTACAACGTCGCACCGGGTGGTGTGGAATTCTTCAAGCAGTAAGTGCCTTCCGGTGTTCGCACTTTGACGGTGGCATTGCCGCTGGCATCGACCGTCTGCGTGATCTCAGTTGTTACAGGAGCCATTTGCTCCATTGCCCGCTCAAAGCTGCGCGCCATCGCGTCACGCCGAATCGCCTGTTGCTCAATGGTGGCTTGTAGCGCTGTGCGGGGCGGTAGTTTGGCGGTCGGGACGCTCAGGTTCAGGGGTGGGGCAGGCCCGCGCGGCTGTGCGGTTCGATCCGGGCTTGAAGCGACTGGCGGGGTTGGAGTAGCCACATCGCCTTGCGCGCCCGCAGGCTCGCTTTGCGGAACGATGGTTGTAGCGCCAAGTGCGGGCTGCGTGCGAACGGCGGCCTGTTGCCGCCGGGGCGATTGCGGCGCAGGTGTTGTTCGCGGCAGCGCTTCAGCGGCAGGGCGGGGCGGTGA
Source organism: Rhodoferax sp. (assembly GCA_031416395.1). GTDB lineage: Bacteria > Pseudomonadota > Gammaproteobacteria > Burkholderiales > Burkholderiaceae_C > JANYCG01. The sequence goes on from JANOTO010000074.1 coordinate 12,778, forward strand.
GGGACCGGCCTCTGCTGGCGCGACGGGCGGAAGCATCCGCACCTGCAATCGGCTCGGCGGCGAGATCGGCAGGTTAACCCTGTCGCCGTCGCCCATCAATGGCAGCAACCCCAACAGGAGCGCGTGAAGAAACAGTGAGCCGATAACGGCCAGGGCAAGTCTAAGACGCATGAATGCGCGGCATTGTCGCATCCGACGTGCTGGCTTTTTCGACGTGTCGGTTTGGGGTGGCGAGTGTCTTCTTACTATTATAGTTATAGCTACTTATGCGTATTCTCCGAGAGCCAGAGGCAAACAATATTCATATTTTGACTAAAAACCGGTTTTTGAGTACCCCAATTAACCTCCAGGTTCATTTTTAGCACGCGACAGATGACTGGGGTGCCCTGATGGCATGCCACAATCAAGGCATGTTTTGGACTATTCCTACTCTCATGACCTGGACGCGCATCGTCGCAATTCCGCTGATCGTGGGGGTGTTTTACCTGCCACTCGATCCCGCAACCCGCAACCTTGTTGCCACGGTCATGTTTGTGGTGTTCGCGTGGACGGATTGGCTTGACGGCTACCTAGCCCGCAAGTTGAACCAGATCTCATCCTTCGGCGCGTTTCTAGATCCCGTGGCCGACAAATTTTTGGTCTGCGCCTGCGTGCTGGTGCTAGTGCATTTGCAGCGGGCCGATGTGTTTGTGGCGCTGATCATCATTGGCCGCGAGATTGCCATCTCTGCCCTACGCGAATGGATGGCGCAGATCGGCGCCTCAAAAAGCGTCGCGGTTCACATGATTGGCAAGCTCAAAACGGTGGCGCAAATGATCGCCATACCGTTTTTACTGTACGACGGCAAGGTGTTGGGTGTCATTGACACGCATCTGTGGGGCACCTGGCTGATCTGGATCGCGGCGGTACTCACCGTCTGGTCGATGGTGTATTACCTGCAAAAGGCGATTCCTGAGATCAAGGCGCGCGTCAAGAAGTGAAGCGGTGAACAGGTGACGACCGCGAGAGACGATGCCTTTGTGCGCGCTATGCCGGTGGTGTTCGTGCTGATCTGGAGCACCGGCTTCATCGTCGCGCGCTACGGCATGCCGCTGTCACCCCCCATGAAGTTTTTGGCCACACGCTACGCATTGTCGATCCTGTGCTTTTTACCCTGGATCATGCTGGCCAAAGTGGCCTGGCCACAAAGCCGTGCGCAGTGGCAGCATCTGGCGGTCACGGGCGTGCTGATGCATGCCTGCTATCTGGGCGGCGTATGGGCGGCGGTGAAAGCCGGCATGGGCTCAGGTCTCGCGGCTTTGATCGTGGGTTTGCAACCCGTGCTCACAGCATTTTGGCTGTCGTCAATGGGCAACCGGGTGTCCAAGCGGCAGTGGTTAGGGCTGTTGCTCGGGCTGACGGGCTTGGTGATGGTGGTCTCACATAAGTTTGGCTCTGGCGCAGAGGCGCACTGGCAAAACATGTTGCTGGCCCTCGGCGCGCTCCTGGGCATCACCGTTGGTACGTTGTATCAAAAGCGCTTTGTCGCGCCGTGTGATGTGCGCACCGCCAACGTCGCGCAACTGGGCGCTGCATTGCTGGTCACCTTGCCATTGACCTGGTTCGAGCCAGAGCCGATGCAATGGAACGCCCAGCTTGCAGGCGCGATGGCGTGGTCGGTGCTGGCGTTGACACTGGGCGGCAGCTCGCTCTTGTACCTGCTGATTCAGCGCGGCGCGGCCGCCTCGGTCACGAGTTTGATGTACCTGGTGCCGCCGTGCACTGCACTGCTGGCGTGGCTGCTGTTTGCGGAGCCCATCACCGCCATCACCCTCGCGGGCACGCTGCTTACCGTTGTCGGCGTGGCGCTGGTGGTGCGAGCGGCAAAACCTGCGAATGTCGGGCCTTAACAGACTACCGGAGAATGCCCGCTGTGCTCAAAAGCTTCACAGAATTCGATACAGTTCGCGGCAACGTGCGCCTGCATGGCCGCACTGGGGGCAACCCCGATGGCCCACCGCTGCTCTTGCTGCACGGGCATCCGCAGTCCCATGTGATGTGGCACCGAGTCGCCCCAGAGCTGGCCCAAAAGTTCTTCATCGTGATGATGGATTTGCGTGGCTACGGCGACTCAGGCCGTCCGGCTTCAGACGAGTCGCACACTGTTTATTCCAAGCGCGAAATGGCGCAAGATGCCTTTGCGGTGATGAAGCACCATGGTTTTGACCGCTTTCAAGTGCTGGCGCACGACCGTGGCGCGCGCGTGGCACATCGCCTGGCAGGGGATTTTCCAAATGCGGTCGAGCGACTCATGCTGTTGGACATCGCGCCCACGCTGGCGATGTACGAAAAGACCACCGAGGCGTTCGCAAAAGCCTACTGGCACTGGTTCTTCCTGATCCAGCCTCCACCCTTGCCAGAAGCGCTGATTGACTCCGACCCGGTGCGATTTGTGCGCAGCGTAATGGGCAACCGCCATGCCGGACTCGCTGCATTCGCATCCGAGGCGCTGGCCGAGTACGAGCGCTGTGCGCAGATTGCGGGTAGCGGCCACAGCATCGCCGAAGACTACCGCGCCAGCGCCAGCATCGACCTGGTGCATGACCGCGCTGATGTGCTGATCGGTCACAAACTTCCGCAACCCTTGCGCGTGCTGTGGGGCGAGCAGGGTATCGTCGGCAAGTGTTTTGACGTGCTGGCCCTGTGGCGTGAGCGGGCAGAGCAGGTCAGTGGGCAGTCAGTGCCTTGCGGGCACTACATCGCCGAAGAACTACCATTGGTCTTGCTGGACGAGGCTTTCCAATTTTTCAGGAGTTAAACGTATGAGCGCACAGAAAACCAAACACCGCATCGCCGTGATCGCCGGTGACGGAATCGGCAAGGAAGTGATGCCCGAGGGCATGCGCGTGATGGAAGCAGCCGCCAGCAAGTTTGGCATTGACTTGCAGTTCGATCACTTCGATTTTTCAAGTTGGGATTACTTCGAAAAGCACGGAAAGATGCTGCCGGATAACTGGAAGGAGCAAATTGGCGGGCATGATGCGATTTATTTTGGTGCGGTCGGCTGGCCCGAGAAGATTGCCGACCACATCTCGCTGTGGGGGTCGCTGCTGCTGTTTCGCCGCGAGTTTGACCAGTATGTCAACCTGCGCCCCGCGCGGCTGATGCCCGGCATCATCGCCCCCGTGGTGCGGCGTGACGGTAGCCCGCGCCTACCTGGCGAGATCGACATGTACATCGTGCGTGAGAACACCGAAGGCGAATATTCGAGCATTGGCGGGCGCATGTACCAGGGCACCGAGCGCGAAATCGTCATGCAAGAGACCGTGATGTCCCGCTTTGGTGTGGACCGTATTCTGAAGTTCGCGTTTGAACTGGCCGCATCCCGTCCGAAAAAACATTTGACCAGCGCCACAAAATCCAACGGCATCGCCATCACCATGCCATATTGGGATGAGCGCGTGGCCGAGATGGCCAAGAGTTACCCTGGCATTACGCTGGACAAATTTCACATCGATATCCTCACGGCGCATTTCGTGCAGCGCCCGGATTTTTTTGATGTGGTGGTCGCCAGCAATCTGTTTGGCGACATTCTTAGCGACCTTGGCCCCGCCTGCACCGGCACCATCGGCATCGCACCCAGCGCCAATTTGAACCCCGACCGCAAGTTCCCGTCACTGTTTGAGCCTGTGCACGGTTCGGCGCCCGACATTGCGGGGAAAGGCATCGCCAACCCTATTGGTCAGATTTGGTGCGGTGCCATGATGCTGGAGTTTTTGGGCCACAGAAACGCCCACGACGCGGTCATGTCCGCCATTGAAAAAGTACTCGACCCCAAGAGCGGCGCACCGCGCACGGCGGACATTGGCGGGCGGGCAAGCACCTCGGACTTGGGGCGGGCCATCGCTGGCGCGTTGTAGAAATCTGGCATGAAGTTTCTGCTGTCAAGACTTGAAGTGCTTATTTTGTAAGCTTGAGGCGGTATATTTTTTATCAATCGATTGGTAAAAATGTGTTCTGTATCGCCCAACCGTGACGATAATTGGGTCTAAAATCCGCGCTCGCGCCACCGTGTCGTCACCGGGCAGTTTTGTCGGGTGACTACACAGGCCGCAAACATTTCGATCTGAATACAGCCCCAAACATCGCCACTGAGCGGTGCCTGGAGCCAAGCCAGAAAGATAGTTTTTTAACGAGACAACTCGATTAACTCTTCCGCCACAAAAAGGGGTTCTTTGTGAATAAAACCGAACTGATTGAACACATTTCCAAGCACGCAGACATCTCCAAGGCTGCGGCCACCCGCGCGCTGGAAGCCACCATCGGTGCCGTCAAGACGACACTGAAAAAAGGCGCGTCTGTATCGTTGGTTGGTTTTGGTACGTTTGCCGTTGGCAAGCGCGCTGCGCGCCTGGGCCGTAATCCACGCACCGGCGCAGCGATTAAAATAAAGGCTGCCAAGGTTCCCAAGTTCCGTCCTGGCAAGGCATTGAAAGATGCCCTGAACTGACAAGGTTAACGGATAAGGTTTAAGTTTGGGTGATTAGCTCAGTTGGTAGAGCGGCGCCTTTACACGGCGTAGGTCGGCGGTTCGAGCCCGTCATCACTCACCACATAACAGCAAAGGCGAACCAGCAGTTCGCCTTTTTGTTTTGACGATTGAAGGTATGTCTCTGCCAGGGTGCCACGGGTACTCGGGTCGGGTTTCGATGCAAAGGTTAGCCCATGTTTGAATTCGTCCGCAAGCACACCAAGATCATGATGTTCGTGATGTTCTTGCTCATCATCCCGTCTTTTGTGCTGTTTGGCATGGATGGCTACACACAATACCGAGAGAAGGGCCAGGCCGTCGCCCGTGTCAACGGCGAAGATATCAGCCAGGCCGAGTGGGATGCAGTGCACAAAGGCGAGGTGGATCGAATTCGCGCCCAACGGCCGGAAATTGATGTCAAGCTGCTGGACACGCCTGAGGCGCGTTACGCTTCGCTGGAGCGTATCGTGCGCGACCGAGTGCTATTGGTAGCTGTCGATAAACTCAAGTTGCAGACGAGCGATGGCAAACTGGCCCGCGAACTGAAGCAAGACCCGACCATTGCGTCGCTGCGACTGCCAAATGGCACGCTGGACAAAGACCGCTACAAGCAGCTTGCCGCAGCTCAGGGGCTAACACCCGAGGGTTTTGAAGCGCGCGTGCGCCGCGACCTCTCGCTGGCGCAAGTGCAGGGCGCTGTTGCCAACAGTGGTTTTTCATCCCCCAAGCAGGCCAATGTTTCTTTGGGTGCTTATTTTGAGCGGCGCGAGATCCAATTTGTGCGCTTTGCACCTGCAGATTTTGCCGCCAAAGTCACGCCGACCGATGCCGACCTGGATGCGTTTTACAAAGGCAATGCATCGCAGTTCAAGGCGGCTGAGTCAGCGAATATCGAGTATGTGGTGCTCGACCTCGAAGCCGTCAAAAAATCCATCACGCTGAATGAAGCGGATTTGAAGACCTATTACGAGCAGAACCAGGCTCGCCTCAGCGGTGCCCAGGAGCGCCGCGCCAGCCATATCCTGATCAACGCCGCCAAGGATGCGCCCGCAGCGGATCGCGAAAAAGCGAAAGCACGCGCCACCGAGCTGCTGGCCAGCGTGCGCGCCGCACCCGCCACATTTGCTGAGATCGCCAAAAAGAATTCGCAGGACACGGGCTCGGCCCCTTCCGGCGGCGATCTGGATTTCTTCGGCCGCGGTGCGATGGTCAAACCGTTTGAAGATGCCGCGTTCGCGATGAAAAAGGGCGATATCAGTGACGTGGTCGAGTCAGACTTTGGCTACCACATCATCCAAGTCACCGACATCAAGGAGCCACCGAAAAAGTCGTTTGATGAACTGCGCGCGGGGATGGAAAGCGACTTGAAAGCGCAGCAAGCCAAAGTAAAGTATGCCGAGCTGGCTGAAGTCTTCACCAACACCGTTTATGAGCAATCAGACAGCCTGAAGCCGGTGTCAGACCGGCTGAAGCTTGACATCAAAACGGCAACCGGCCTCACGCGGCAGGCCACTCCCGGCGCTACAGGCGTGCTGGCCAGTCCCAAACTACTTGAAGCAATTTTCAGCGCTGATGCGATCGACAAAAAACGCAACACGGCTGCCGTGGAGGCCGGTGGCAATCAAATGGTAGCGGCGCGAATCACGCAATACTCTCCCGCTAAAACGCTGGACTTTGCCGACGTGCGCAGCGTGGTCAAAGACCGTGTGATAGCGCAAAAGTCGATTGACCTGGCCAAAAAGGAAGGTCAGGAAAAATTGGCTGTGTGGAAGGCCAACCCCACCGCGGCCGCATTCCCACCTGCCGCCACCGTGTCGCGTGACCAGCCGCAAAACACGCCGCCGCAGGTGCTCGATGCAGCTTTGCGGGCTGACAGTGCGGCGCTGCCGCAATTGACCGGTGTGGACTTGGGTCCGCAAGGCTATGCCATCGTTCGCGTCATAGCGGCCGTCGCCCGGCCCGCCCCGTCAGAAGCTGCGGCCAAACAGGAGCAAGTTCAATATTCCCAAGGTTGGAGCAACGCAGAAGGCTTGGCTTACTACAATCTGCTCAAGGAGCGCTACAAAGCGCAGATCACGGTTGCAAAACCCGTGCGTGCCCCAGCAGGTACGGTGTCAGCAGGCGGCTGATTCAGCGGAACCCGCTATAATCCCAGGTGACGGTGGCTGTAGCTCAGTTGGTAGAGTCCAGGATTGTGATTCCTGTTGTCGTGGGTTCGAGCCCCATCAGCCACCCCAAGTAATACAAAGAAAGCCCGCTACTCATAAAGTAGCGGGCTTTTTTGATTGTCTGGTCATGTAGCCACCATGTAGCCAGCGGTACAGCTATTTGTACCTTTCAGACCAGCCCCAGCCAAAAGAAACCCGCACGAGCGCCCAGTAAGCGGCCCGTCTTAAAGTGCTGCGTTTTCACTCAGTTTGAGCATGTAGACGCGCCGCTTTTCAAGAAGCACGGTAAGGTTATATTGCGGGTATCGCATGGTCTTGGTCACACCATCGAGCTTTTCAGAGCCAGGCTTGCCAAGTTGGGATAGAACATCATCCTCGCCCGAGCCGGACTGAATACCGTATAGCGCGGGGCATGAATACGAACTCTCAGAAAAGCACGTGATTGAGACGACTCGCCCGCCAGGCTGGTCAAACTCCACATCGATGCGTCGG
>JANOTO010000075.1:0-3112 GCA_031416395.1 Rhodoferax sp.
AGCGCGCTGGCCGATGGCGTTCAGGAAGAAGAAGCCGACAAGATCGCCATTCTGGAGCGCTTTGGCCAAAGTGCCGGGCGTGCGGTGGACAACATCAAGAAGCTGTTGGCACCGCCTGTACCCGTGGCTGCTTAGCGAGTCCCCTGGGCCAGCTCCAAGGTCAGCTCAGCCGCTGAAATCTCCTTGCAGCCGCTGGCGTTTTGCCCCGACCACAGCGGCGAAAAATCACCACTCCCCTGCCGTTCCGCCGCCGTGCGCAGCGGCAGCATCGCACTCGTGGCCAGCGGGAATGCCGGGGCCAGCGGACTGATCGGCCCGTGCTCGCGCATAAAGCGGTTCACGATGCCACGCGCAGGCCGCCCTGTGAACAGATTAGTCAACGCAGTGTGGCGCGCTGCCTCGCTTTTGAGCGCGGCGCGGTGCATTGGCGTGGTCGTCGCCTCGGGGCACAGCAAGTAGGCCGTGCCGATTTGCACCGCCGCTGCGCCGAGCTTCAGAGCCGCCGCCACGCCCTGCGCATCCGCAATGCCGCCTGCGGCCACCACCGGCAGTCGCACCGCGCGAAGCACTTGCGGCAGCAGCGCGAAAGTGCCTACCTGCGTGGTGATGTCGTCCGTCAAAAACATGCCCCGGTGCCCGCCCGCTTCCATACCCTGGGCAATGATGATGTCGGCACCGTGCGCCTCCAGCCACCGAGCCTCGTCAACGGTGGTCGCTGATGACATCACCTTCGCCCCCCACCCGCGCACCCGCGCCAGCAGCTCGGGGGACGGCAACCCGAAATGAAAACTCACCACGGGCGGTTTGAATTCGCTCAGCACGTCGGCCACAGCAGCGTCAAACGGCGCGCGGCTTGCGCCCGGCGCAGCGTCACTCATTGCAATGCCCAGCGCCTTGTAAAAGGGCGCGAGTGACGCTTTCCATGCCGCTTCGCGCTGCGTGTCCACCGGGGTGGGCGTATGGCAAAAGAAATTGACGTTGTACGGTTTGTCCGTCTGCGCGGTGATCGCCATCAGCTCTTTTCTGAGGCCGTCAGCGGTCAACATCGCGCAAGGCAGCGAGCCCAGACCACCCGCGTTCGAGACCGCAATCGTGAGTGCGCTGCCCTGCACGCCCGCCATCGGGGCTTGGATCACGGGGAAATCGGTCTTGAACAATTTGTTGAGCGGCATAAGGGGTGACTATCAAACATAATAGCAAACTATCTAATTCATACGAGAGCTAGAGTCGAATAATATAAATAATTCACCAAATTTGCGGGAATTTCGTTAAAAATGAACTCGTGGGTTAATTCTTAGCCTCATCGCGGTCGATACATCTTCACGTACTCACCCAGCTCAAAATAATCCGCAGGCCCGCCTCCGCGCAGCAGGGGGTGGGCACCCGCCGTGTCATACACACCGTCCTTGAGCAGGCGCTTGGCGATGTGCACGGTGACGACTTCACCGAAGATCATCCAGCTGTCAATCGGTGTGCCGTCAGCCGCTTGCAGGCGCAGGATTTGCGTCAGTTTGCACTCGAAGTTAACGGGGCTCTCGGCCACGCGCGGTGGGGCGACTTTGATCGAGGGTGCTTGCGTTAAGCCTGCGAGTTCGAACTCATTCACCTCGGGCGCCACATTGGCGCAACTGGCGTTCATCGCCTCGGCCACATCGCGCGTCACCAGGTTCCAAACGAACTCGCGCGTCTCTTCGATGTTGCGCACCGTGTCTTTGTAGCCGATGCTGCAAAACCCGATGATCGGCGGCGTGTAGTTGAAGCCGTTGAAAAAGCTGTAGGGGGCCAGGTTCACCGCGCCGCTGCTTGAGCGAGACGAGATCCAACCGATGGGACGTGGGCCGACGATGGCGTTGAAGGGGTCGTGCGGCAGGCCGTGGCCTTGTGCAGGTGTGTAGGAATGAATGTTGGTGTCGATCATCGCTGGATTCTCAAGGAAGTGCTGTCAGATCCATTTGAACGTCGATTTCAGCACGCGCCGCAAGTACGGCGGTACTTCGCCTGCGGAAAACAGGGTTGCCGCCAATGAAAACTGCGACCGCACCACCGCTTTCTCGTGGCTGAAGGCCTTGAATCCGTAGTGGCCATGTGCGTTGCCCAGTCCGGAATTGTTGACACCGCCAAACGGAAGCCGGCCATGCAGAAAATGGACCAACGCGTGGTTGACACAGGCACCGCCTGAAGCCGTCTGTTGCAGCACGCGCTGGATGTGTTCATCCGTTTCGCTGTAGATATACAAAGCCAACGGCTTGGGTGCTGCATTGATTTTGGCAATCACATCATCCAGGCTGGTGAATGCAATGACAGGCAACAACGGGCCAAAGATTTCTTCGTCCATGATGCGGGCATCTGCTGGTATGCCATCCAGGAGAGTGGGCGCGACAAAGCAGCCTGACTCTGACACGCCACCGCCCACCAGTACCCGCGCGCCACGTGCATTGGCATCGTCCAGCAGGCCTTTCACGCGGGAGGTGTGGCGCGCATTCACGATATGGGCCAGGTGCGGGCTCTTTTGCTGCTCCTCAAACGACCCGCCATAAGCTTTTTCAAGGATGGCGCGACATGCGGACACCCATTGGTCCTTGATGCTTTCATGCACAAATACAAAGTCAGGTGCAATGCAGGTTTGCCCGGCATTGGCAAACTTGGCCCACATGATGTTTTGGGCAGCAAGCTGAACATTGGCGCTGGCGTCCACAATGGTTGGACTCTTGCCACCCAACTCCAGCGTCACGCTCGTCAGATGCTTTGCGGCCGCCGTCATCACCCGTTTTCCAATGGCCGGGCTGCCCGTGAAAAAGATATGGTCAAACGGAAGGTCCAACAACGCCTGCGCGACTTCTGCCTCGCCTTCGAAAATTGCGACTTCATCGCTTGCAAACGTTTCGCGCACGATCTTCGTCATCAGCGCGGAAAGGTGCGGTGTCAACTCCGAAGGTTTGATGATGGCTGTGTTGCCCGCCGCAATCGCAGAGACCAACGGCCCAAACGTCAGATTGACCGGGTAGTTCCAGGGCGAGATGATCAGGCAACGCCCACGCGGCATGTATTGCACATGGCTGCGGGTGCCCAGTGTGAGCATCGTGGGCCAGACCCGCGTCGGCTTCATCCATTT
>JANOTO010000076.1:0-3735 GCA_031416395.1 Rhodoferax sp.
ATCTACCTGCCGCTGATTTTGCCGTCGGTGCTGTGGGTGATCGGCGTGCATGCCGCCAGCGTGCGGTTTGGGCTGGACGCGAGCTGGACGGGCGTGTGGCTGGCGCACTGCCTGGCCACTCTGCCCTATGCGCTGATCGCGCTGAGCCCCGCCTACCTCGGGTTTGACCCACGCTACCGCTGGGTGAGTGCCAGTTTGGGCCACGGGCGATGGCGGTTTTTGCTGCGCGTGAAATGGCCATTGCTGCGCGCGGCGTTGGCATCATGCATGGCGGTGGCGTTCGCCGTAAGCGTGGCGCAATACCTGCCGACCCTGTTCGTGGGTGCAGGCCGCTTTGCCACGGTGACGACCGAGGCTGTCACCTTGGCCTCTGGCGCGCAGCGCTCGCTCACGTCAGCGTACGCGGCGCTGCAATGGCTGTTGCCAGTGCTGGGCTTTGGGCTGGCGGCCTGGGTGGGGCAAGCCCGAAGGTTTTCAAAGCGCAGTTAACATTCCCTAATCTCACAAACACCTTTGTCTTCGAATGATTGCTCAACAACGCATCCCCGGCCACCGCTTTCTGCACGCCCCCGGCCCCACCCATGTTCCGCAGGAGGTGATGGAGGCCATGTCGCGCCAGCCGCTGGATCATGGCGACCCTCGGCTTGATGGCTACATCGCCGCTGTAGAGAGCGGCCTCAAACGCCTTTTGCAAACGCAAGTAGCCGACGTTTTCATGTACGCGGCCAACGGCCATGGCGCGTGGGAGGCGACCATCGTCAACCTCGCGGCACCGGGCCAAACGGTGTTGGTCGCAGGCACCGGGCACTTCTCCGAATCATGGGCGCAGCAAACCGAGGCACTGGGCGTGCGGGTGATTCGCACGCCGTGGGTCGAAGGCTTCCCGATTGATCCCAACGTGATCGAAGCCACCTTGCGCGCAGACACCCAGCACGAGATCGTCGCCGTGTTCACCGTGCACACCGACACCGCCAGCGGCATGACCAACGACCTCGTCGCCATTCGCGCTGCGATGGATGCCGCACGCCACCCTGCCTTGTATGTGGTGGACGTGGTCGCCTCGCTCGGCGCAGCACCCTTCGCGATGGATGCCTTGCGCGCCAACGTGGTGGTGGGCGCGTCGCAAAAGGGCTTGATGTGCCCGCCTGGCATTGGTTTTTGCGCGGTGGATGAGGCGGCCTTGGCAGTTGCGCGGCGCAACAGCAGCCCGCGTTACTACTGGGACTGGGTGCGGCGCAAAGGTGATGCCTCGTACATGAAGTTTTGCGGCACGGCACCGCAGCTGTTGTTGATGGGCTTGCAGGCCTCGCTTGAGCTGATTTTTCAGGAAGGCATGGACGAGGTCTTCGCCCGCCATGCGCGCATTGCAGAGGCAACGCAGGCTGCGGTGGAATGCTGGGGCACGACGGGCAATTTCGGTTTCTTTAGCCAAGTACCCGAAGCACGGTCCGTGTCGATCACCGCCATCACCGTCGCACCCGGCATCGACATTGAAGGCTTTCGCACGGTCGCGCGCGAGCGCTTTCAGGTCGCCTTCGCCGGTGGCTTAGGGCCATTGACCGGGCGTGTGTTTCGCATTGGCCATCTCGGCAGCATGAACCCAGCGATGATTTTGGGCTGCCTGGGTGGTATTGAAGCCGCACTGACCGTGCAAGGCGTGCCCTTTGGGCCGGGTGGTGTGGCGGCGGCGGTCGCCCGGCTGGCCCAAGCCTAGATCTTTAGAAAATCTACTTGCCGCTGGCTGGCTTTGCCGGCGCCGGTGCGGCACCACTTCCCGATGGACCAGGGCCTGGCGCGCCCTGCGGTGTGATGCCCAAACGCTTGGCAATCGTCGCCTCCAGTGCCTTCACCTTGGGCTCGACAACGGCGCGTGAGTCTGCCACCAGTTTTTCGCCCAGTGATTTTTGCAACTCGCCGTTCATCTGGCTGAATTTCTTGTTGACGGGCGACTCCATGATCGCGATCAACTGGCGCAGCTCGTCTTCGGTGAATTTTTCTTCCAGCAAGGTGCCAATCGTGGTCGGCGCCATTTTGACGGCCTTCTCGCGCAGCAACGGCACCACGTCGTCCACATATTTCTTCAGGTCAGCCTGAATTTCCTTGGCCACCGCCTCGCGCCTGTCGGGCGCGACGCGCGACTGCAACGCCACACTAGCGCCTTGCATCATCTGCTGCGCAGGCTGCTGCGCCAGCACCGTGGCAATGCCCTCAATGGCACCGCGTTGAAGTTGAAGGATTTTGACCACCAGCTCGTTTTTTGCAGCGGAGTTCACGGCCGTTTGGGCCTGCGCCACGCCGCTTGCAGCGAGCAGGGCAACCAGTGCCGTCATGAGAATGGTTTGTTTGAACATAGAGACTCCCAGAAAAAAACTTGAGGGTGGAAAACACTGACGAGGTCGCCCGATTATCGCCTCTCACAACTTCGGTAACAATTGCGGCATGTGCGCCCATTACTTTGTTTTTCATAGCGAAACCGATGACCCTGCAAGTTAACGTGCGGGCGCTGTCGGTGGCTGACACGAGCTTGGTCAAAGACCTGCAACTAACGGTACAACCCGGCACTATTCACACCATCATGGGTGCCAGCGGTTCGGGCAAATCGAGCCTGCTGGGGGCCATTTGCGGCACGCTTCCCCCCGAACTGCGTTTTGAAGGCACCGTTGAGCTTAATCATCAGCGCATTGACCACCTGCCCACTGAAGCACGGCGCGTGGGCATTTTGTTTCAGGAAGCGCTGCTGTTCGCCCACATGACCGTGCGCGAAAACCTGCTGTTTGCCGTGCCAGACCAGCCACGCGCGCGCCAGCAGATGCGCCACGACAAAGTGCGCCAGGGTCTGCAAGACATCGAGATGCTGCAATTCGCCGATGCCGACCCCGCCACCCTCTCGGGCGGGCAGCGCGCCCGTGTCGCGCTGATGCGCGCGTTGTTGGCTGAACCCCATGCGCTGCTGCTGGATGAGCCGTTCTCCAAGCTCGACGCGGATTTGCGCGTCCGTTTGCGACAATTTGTATTCAAGCTGGTGGCATCACGGAACTTGCCGGTGCTGCTGGTCACTCATGATGATGCAGATATCGCTGACAACGCTCACCTGACCCGGCTTAAATGACTTCGCGCAACTCACCGCCATGCTAGACCGCATCGCCACCGCACTCATCCAACCCGTCGTAACTTCAGCCGCAATCAGCCTGGCGCGCATTGGGCTGAGTGCCAATCAGATCACCGTAGTCGGCTTTGTGATTGGTCTGATTGCGGCGGCGGCCATCGCATCCGAGAACTATCTTTGGGGCTTGGGATTCATCTTGCTATCCCGCACGTGTGACGCGCTGGACGGCGCAGTGGCTCGACTGTCAAAAGCGTCTGATGCAGGCGGATTTCTGGACATCACCCTCGATTTTTTGTTCTACGCCAGCATTCCTCTGGCGTTTGCCATCGCCAACCCATTGCAAAACGCATTGCCTGCTGCCGTATTGCTGGCCGCCTTCATGGGCACAGGCTCCAGCTTTTTGGCGTTTGCCGTCATGGCGGCCAAGCGATCCATGGCCAGCGTGGCCTATCCGAACAAGTCGCTCTATTTCTTGGGCGGCTTGACTGAGGCCACGGAGACCCTGATCTGCCTGTGCGCCATGTGCCTATGGCCGCAGTACTTCCCCGAGCTGGCCTACACCTTTGCCGCGCTGTGCGCCTTGACCATCGCCATGCGCATTCGCTGGGGCATGCGGGCGTTTAGAGACA
>JANOTO010000077.1:0-1647 GCA_031416395.1 Rhodoferax sp.
GCTCTGGATTCGCATCTGATCGGGGATGGACATGCGGGCTTGCAGCTCGCTCCACAAAATCGCCTTGCTGCCCGCCGCTTTGCTGTGGACGACACGGCGCAAATTGGTGGTGTTAAAGCCCGCCACCTGCAGGTAGCCGAAAAACCAGTCCTGTTCGCACTGTTTGCCGTCCTTGGGCATCCAGTCCTTTTCTTCGATGGCGAGCATCTGCGGCGTGGGCAGCGTGACGAACAGGTTCTCGTAGTCTTGCTCTGCCAGAGCCTGCAGGCGATTTTTTTGCAGGATGTCGAACAAGCCTGACTTGAGGAATGCGGTTGGCCCTTCCTCGACGGACTGGGCAACCAGCGCGGACAACCCTTCGATCACTGTTTTGACATCCGAACCCAGATCGGTCAAAAAGGCTGCGGCATCCCGAGACAATATAAGGTCCTTGAAAACGTCAGCCGCTATTTCTTGTTTCAAGAGTCTAAGCGCGTTCGCGCCAAGGTTCTCGGCGATTTGCGCAACGGTCTGCGCGACCAAGGCGTTGTAGGGGGCGCTCAATTCCTCCCCAGCCGGTACGCCCGCGCACAGCGGCACCGCATCGAGATTGGGGTAGCTGCGCACGTAGTTGTAAGCCGTGCGGGCCAGCGACAACTGGAAAGCGCGTGCCTGGCGCTGCTCCTGGTTGCCTTGACTTGGCAGCGTGGCGGGAAGTTGGTTCTTGGGCTGCATAGGGCATCCTCCTTGGTTTGATACGGAACGTCGAGGATAACGCCACATCTTTCATTGAGTGCCATGCTGCCCATTGAAAAACCACGCTTTGTGCTGCTGGCCAGGCCCGATGCCGCGCTGCTGGCGCCACTGATGAAGCTGCTGCTGCTGGACCACATGCCCAGCACCCAGGGACTGTGGAACAGTGGCCAATGGTCTGCCATCAAGCTACAGGGTGTGCTATATTAAAAATAGCTATTTATGCTCATAATTCGAGAGCTAGAGGCCGAAAATATCATAAATTATTGTATTTTTTGGATATTTTTAGAATAAAGTAACCTGTAAGTTAATTTTTTAGGAAACTGCAAACGGCGCTGACTGGAACCCCCGAAACCTCGCACGCCCACCCCGCGTAGGTGGCGCAGTCAGCCGGTAGTTGGGCAAGCGCCGCAAAAACTGGCCAATCGCAATGCGGCCTTCCAGGCGCGCCAGGCTCAAGCCCGCGCACTGGTGAATGCCAAATCCAAAGGCCAGATGGCGGTTCGGTGCTGCACCCGCGCGGGCATCACCACGATTCAAGTCGAGCGAGTTGGGGTGGGTGAATTGCGCCGGGTCGCGGTTGGCGGCACCGATGCACAGGGTGATCAGCGCGCCTTGCGGCAGCTCGGTATCGCCTATTTTGCAATTTCTAAGCGCGCGGCGATTGCCAAGTTGGTTGGAGGATTCAAAGCGCAAGAACTCGTCCACCGCCAGATCAAGCGTCACTGAATCCGCCGTGCCATGCTTTATTTTGTCGAGCAGTTTGAGTTTCTCGCCCGGCCATTCATGCAACGCCACCAGCGCGTTGCCAATCAGATTGGTGGTGGTTTCATGCCCTGCGTTCAGGATGAAGATGCAGTTCTGCAACAGCTCGGATTCGCTTAATGCATCGCCGCCGTCCTCACCTTGAATCAG